>JBAUTA010001298.1:0-6989 GCA_049581985.1 Kovacikia sp. | reverse complement strand
CAAACGCGGCATGGTGGTTTCTGCCCATCCTCTAGCAAGCGAAGCAGGATTAGTAGTGTTGCGGCAGGGGGGGAATGCGGTTGATGCAGCCGTTGCCACAACCCTGGCGATCTCAGTCGTTGAACCGTTCTCGGCTGGACTTGGGGGAGGTGGCTTTTTGCTTCTGCGGCTGGGGCAGACGGGAGAAATGAAAGCGCTGGATTTTCGGGAACGGGCACCATTAACAGCGACCCGTACCATGTTTTTGGATCGCCAGGGAAAGGTGCGTCCCCGTGCCAGTGTAGATGGATACCTGGCGGCGGGTACCCCAGGAACGATGGCAGGGCTGTATGCGGTCCATCGTCAGTATGGAAAGCTTGCCTGGAAGCAGGTGGTTGCCCCCGCAATTCGGCTGGCAAGGGATGGTTTTCCGGTGAGTTGGCGGTTGTCAGAGGCGATCGCCAACCGGCAGGTGCTGCAAAAAAATCCGGCAGGTAGACAGATCTTTACCCATGGCGGCGTTCCACTGCAACCGGGAGAACTATTGGTACAAAAGGATCTGGCCCAGACGCTGGAGACGCTCGCCCAGTCTCCCCAAAACTTCTATACCGGCAAAATTGCGGCAGCGATTGCCAACGATATGGCAGCGAACGGCGGATTAATTACCCTGAAAGATCTCCAATCCTACCGTGCCATTTGGCGCGACCCGGTTTGCGGCAACTTTCAGGCTGCCCGCATCTGCTCAATGCCGCCCCCTTCCTCCGGCGGAGTGCATCTGCTGCAAATTCTTAACATCATCGGTGCGACGGACCTGAAGGCGATGGGTTGGCACAATCCCACGGCCCTCCACCTGATGGTTGAAGCCATGAAAATCGCCTACGCCGATCGGGCTGAATACCTGGGGGATCCGGATTTTGTCAAGGTTCCCGTGCGGGCATTAATGAGCCCGATTTATGCCAGGCAACGCCGTCAGGAAATTAATCTTCAAAAGGCTACCCCTTCTCTTCAGGTCAAACCGGGGGATGCAAAAATGCTCCAATCCCTCATGGGAAGGGGTTTCCCAGTACCTCCGGCAAACTTGGCGGCGATCGCTCACGCCAGGGAATCCTCCGATACCAGCCATCTCAGCGTGGTGGATAAAACTGGCAATGCAGTCAGCCTCACCTTTACCGTTAATCTGGGGTTTGGGGCTGGGGTGGTGGTGCCCGGTACTGGAATTCTGCTGAACAATGAAATGGATGATTTCGCGATCGCCCCTAATGTGCCCAATGCCTTTGGGCTGGTAGGAAGAGAGGCAAATGCGATCGCCCCTGGTAAAACCCCTCTCTCCAGTATGACCCCGACTATTGTTACTGAAAATGGCCAGTTGCGGTTGGTAACTGGCTCCCCTGGCGGCAGCACCATCATTACAACCGTGCTGCAAGTCGTGTTGAATGTGCTGGTTTATGAGATGGATGCCCGTCAGGCGATCGCCGCACCTCGACTACACCACCAGTGGCTCCCCGATCGGCTGAGGGTAGAACGGTGGGGCTTAGACCCACTCACCCTGCAAGATCTACGTCGGCGTGGGCAGTTGATTGAAGAGCAGGACTCTTGGGGCAACGCTGATGCGATCGTGCGAACCCCTGATGGCTGGCTAGAAGGAGCCGCTGACCCCCGCGGAGAAGGTGCTGCCTATGGCTATTAAGGATCTGGGTGCCATGAACCAGATCATCTTAGGGGTAGGGGGTGGCTGAGCTGGCCCACTCCCCCTTTAATCCGCTGTCCTCATCAAGCTAGCGATCGCTGTATCTTGATGAATCTCATTGACGGGTCAGGATTTTCTAATCCACGACTCGCAAGAGGCCCTTTTGCAGGCGATCGAAGACCTGATTAAGTAAGGCTCGTTCCTCTGGACTAAGAATAGTCAGTGATAGGAGCACATGCTGATCCTCACGCGTAATCCTGCGGGAATTGAGGATCCGGCCAACGACTTGATGAACTAGCGATGAAGAAAAGGTGGGGGCTTGCATAAATTTCAGGGGGCAACTCGATACTTTTAAGTATCTACCTGTTTCCCTCATTGGCAGGTGACCCGAAAATACCCCTAGCTGTGACAATTCGCGGGGAGTTGCGTGATCAGAATCATCTAATTGGCTCGTTGCGATGGGATGGACTACCCCTGAGGAGGCCATAGTTGCCCATCCTGGTTTGATTGGAGATGGCTGCATCAAACCCGTGCTGCATCTGCAAAACGGATCTTAAGATAGTCATCTTCTATTTTGGCTCCGGCAGGCTGGAGGGCCGCTAAAGCCTGGGGTAAGACTAGATTGCGCCGATGATTACCAATCCGAATGTTGAGTTCATCCCCTGTTTTACTCAGTTCGATCTGAGCTTTGACAATCCCTGGCAAATAAATTTCCAAACTGTATTGCTGCTTATCCTGAACTACCCGCAGCGTAGTTTCTTTGTAGTAGACCTGAGTTGGGTCTTCCTCTCCGTAGAGAGTGTCTTTCAGGCGATCGAGGGCTGCCAACCCACACATTTCCTCGGAGTAAAGTGGAATCTCTTTGATCGGCAAAGGTGAGAAATTCTCATGGATTTCCTGCCGATGCTGTTGCTGAAGCTCTTTCCAGCGCTGAAAGAAAGGGTCGGTGACGGAATCGGGAATGATCCGGTTTGCCACGACCAGATCCGTCGCTACGTTGTAGAGACTCAGGTAAGCATGGGCGCGGAGAGACTCCTTAATCACCATCTTTTCCGGGTTCATGACTAACCGCACGGAAGTCGTAGTGGGGTCGGTTAGCACCTTCTCCAATGCCTCAATTTGCTCATAAAACTCATAGGGAGCATCCATCACCTCCTTGTCTGGCAGGGAGAAGCCCGCGATCGGTCTAAAAATCGGCTCTACCAGAGGACGTAGGGCAACGGAAATGCCCTGAAAGGGTTTATAGAAGCGGCGCATATACCAGCCCCCCACTTCCGGTAGGCTCAGGAGCCGTAGTGCAGTTCCAGTCGGGGCAGAGTCAATAATCAACACATCAAACTCGCCATCATCGTAGTGGCGCTTCATCCGGACTAATCCGAAAATTTCATCCATACCCGGCAAAATGGCCAGTTCCTCTGCCTGAACTCCCTCTAACCCTCGTGCCTGCAAAACCTGGGTAATATAGCGTTTGACGGCCCCCCAGTTCCCCTCTAACTCCATCAGCGCATCCAGTTCGGCTCCCCAGAGATTAGGGCGAACCAATTTGGGATCGTGCCCCAACTCTATATCAAAGCTATCTGCTAAGGAGTGAGCTGGATCCGTACTCAGGACGAGGGTTCGATACCCCAGTTCAGCACAACGCAGCCCGGTAGCGGCGGCGACAGAGGTCTTCCCGACGCCTCCCTTTCCCGTCATCAAAATTACGCGCATGACTATCGAACCTTTCCTGAGAGGAGATTTACATTCTTTTACTCTAGAGCATTTTCCAAAAATGCTCATGGTAAGTAAAATGCCTCAGCAATTCTCAGTATGAGAATGATTCTCACTCAATAGTCTGATTTCAAGTGCCTTGAGTGTCTGAAACCCGCATTCTATCGTTCAAGAAATTGAGTAAGAAGGCCTCTGAGGGTACTTATTTCAGTACAAATGTTTTAAAATGAGAATTGCTATAAAATGCCTGGCCTGGCGCAGGAAGCTATCCTGTACGCAAAAGTCGATGAAACCCTGACCCAACTTCAGCTACCCCCAGTTTTTGCCCTGAATGACTTGTTCACAGTCACCTGTGCTGACATTCCAAATTCTGGTCGTTGAATCAGTACTGGCACTTGCTACGTTGTTCCCGGCAGTACTCCAGGCAACCGAAAGAACATCCCCCCTTAGCATGATTCTGCCAAGTGCATAAACACTCGCCAGATGCTACATCCCAAAGTTTGACTAGATCTCCGTAGTCTCCACCGACAAGCGTTTTGCCATCTGGGCTGACGGCAAGTTGCTCACAGGAATGACGCGATCGCACACTGCTTAAACCCAGAGCCGAATGGTTCCATCCACCCTTCCACTGGCAGCGTGGTCACCTATGATTAAGCTGCGCCAGATTGGCGATTCTAAGGATTCCAACAGGTTGGCACGGGAAACCGTAGGCACCATGTTTGATTGCAGTTCGGAGATCGAAGTCCATTCTCGGTTAATCGCTAACCAGTACATGAGGGTCTACTCGACAGAGGATAATTGATCAAATTGCTGCTCTAACTAGGGACGAATCCCACTAAATACCGGAGTCTCTGTTTGCAAAAAGGTGGCAATCTCTCCATCAAATAAACTCTGAGTGGAGGTGGCAACCTTTTCAATGTCAAGGGATTCCAGCAATACAATTCGCATAAATAATGGTTTCTGCATCGGTTTCCAGCAGTCATTTCGCCTCAATCAATGCCAGCGATGCTTCCCAGGAAACTTTCAAGGACCGCGATCGGCGGGTTCACCTGCCTGTAAAAGGGAATCTTGATTATCCAGAATCACCAGACAGCGATTGCATCCTAAAAAGTAGTTGTGCTATTTCTTTTAAAGAAAAATAAAGCAAATCAAGAAGGTGTGGAATGTCACGATCGCGCGCGAATTCGCAGTCAAACACTGTGCAGAGCCGATCGGATGACAATCCGGATCCGGCTCCAAAATTGTCTGATAAAATGCCGATGCCACCCACCCAGACGGGCTACGAAACTAGTGGAGCAGTACTACTTTAGAGCATTACTGTCTGCCACCTGGAGAAACTCCAGAAGTGAGTAATGATCACTATGCTGTTGGAATTTGTTGTGAGCAAATCTCCCAGGTAGAGATGAAAATGGATGGGATTGCCAACGGGCGGTGGCAAAGACAACCCCATTTCTACGGTGGCATACTCCTCTACCCCATGCATCATTTTTGCTCGGCACGTTTTCAGCAATCCTTTGAATGCATGCTACTTAGTTTGAATTCAGACTTACTGACCGACACGGCAGCAGAATTGTTAGCGGTGGATCAGGTTGAACTGCTGCCTCGGGTTTCACTGGACGATTCACTGATTCTTCAGATTGCCTTGGCCCTCAAAGCCGATCTGGAGTCTCGCAGACCGGGTGGGCGACTGTATGCCGAAACGTTGACCAATGCCCTGGCAGTGCTTCTACTAAGGAATTACTCATCTCACCAGCCCAAGTCTATTCATCGTTCGGGGGGCTTGTCTCCCATACAACTGACATCCGTCATTAGCTATATCCATACGTACCTAGACCGGGATCTGAGCTTAGAGGAATTAGCCCAAGTTGCCCAGCTCAGCCCCTATCACTTTTGTCGATCGTTCAAACAATCGACGGGCTTCACTCCCCATCAATATCTGATCCGCCACCGAGTCGAGCGGGCAAAGCTGTTGTTAAAGGAGGGCAAGATGGGAATTTCAGAGGTGGCGAACGCCTGGGGTTTTACCCACCAGAGCCATCTCAATCGTCACTTCAAGCGGTTAACAGGGGTGACCCCAAAAAAATTTTCTCAACAATAGCAATTTTGTGCAAAACCAGCAGGGCTGTGCAAGAGCGCTCGCGACTGACCTGTTTGCTAAGATTGTTACATCCAGGTTGTAGGTTCATCATTCATGCACAATCCCTTCCCCGGCATGAATCCCTATTTAGAGCATCCTGAACTTTGGCCTCAGGTTCACAATCGTTTGATTGTCGCTATTGCAGACGAACTTGCAGGAGCGATCGCTCCTAAATATCGGGTTGCAATCGAACAACGAATCTACATGAGCATTGAAGATCCACAAAGTTTAATTGGCATTGCAGATATTGGTGTAAAACGGGATCGTGAAGAGATCTCAAGTCCAATGTCCCCAACGTCAACGATAGTAAAACCGCAGCAAGTCAGGTTGCCGATGCCCTGGGAAGTTAGAGAACGCTACTTAGAAATTCGAGAAGTGGCAACGCGCGAACTGGTGACGGTGATTGAAGTGCTATCTCCTGCCAATAAACGATCGTCCAAGGGGCGATCGATCTATGAAGCCAAGCGAATGAGAATTTTGAGTTCGATGACGCATTTAGTCGAGATAGACTTGCTGCGATCGGGAAAACCAATGCCAATGATGGTCGGAACTTCCAGCGACTATCGGATTTTAGTGAGTCGAAGTCACCTGCGCCCGAATGCTGATTTGTTTGCGTTCAATCTCCCAGATCCTATTCCAGTGTTTCCAATTCCTTTACACACTGGTGATCCAGAACCAATCGTCGATCTGCAATGGCTTTTGAATAACATCTACGATCGCGCCAGATTAGACCTGTCGATTGATTACAGGGTAGAGGCAATCAATCGAGGAATTACAATGGCAGAGACAATCAATCGAGATTGGTTAGAGTCAATCATCACCACGCTGCCGCAACCCTGAAACCGCAATCTTACAATAGATTCGCGATTGCGCCCCTTGCTCACACCCTCCAGTGCTAGGTCAAATTCCAATCGTGATGCATTTAGCATACCTACTTTGAGTGTGTATTGACAGTAGATGGCATACCAACGCATTAACATCACACTGCCTACGGAAACCCTGCAAGCGCTTGATCAACACGTTGCTAAGGGCGATCGCAGTCAATTCATTCATGCGGCGATTCAGGCTTATCTCAGTCAAATCCAGAAGGAGAAACTGCGGCAGCAGCTTAAAGAAGGGTCGATTCGGCGGGCACAGCGCGATCGCCACCTGGCGGATGACTGGTTTGGGCTTGAGCAAGAAGGATGGCAGCAAAACGCAAAGTAGCCCAACCTCAGAGAGGAGAAATTTATCTGGTTAGCTTTGACCCAACTGTTGAAGCGGAGATTCAGAAAACACGCCCTGCCCTCGTTTTACAAAACAATGTTGCTAACGAACACAGTCCGATCACCATCGTTGCGGCTATCACATTACAGTTTGAGGACCCTTTATACCCGACTGAACTGCTGGTTCAACCTCCAGAAGGCGGATTGGCGGTTGACTCGGTGGTTTTACTGAACCAGATTCGCTCGATTGATAAACAGCGTCTGGTTAGAC
>JBAUTA010001297.1:0-6292 GCA_049581985.1 Kovacikia sp. | reverse complement strand
GACAATAACAGTTCCTTTTGCTCAGGGCTGTCATTAAATGGAAGAGTGCCTGCCTGTAAAATCTGCTGGTAAAGTTGCAACAAGGAGTCAGTCCATGCCGGATTGCTCAATAGACGATCGCGAATTGTTCTCAAATGTTCTGGTTCGTCCTGCGATTCCCAGTTTTCGATGACCTGCGATCGCACCAGATTTTCAATCCATTCAGCTTCGTGACTGGTTGGAATCGGGGATGCGGTGTTGCGAATCAGTTTACAAAGCTTTTGGGTTAAAAATGGCTGCCCACCTGTCCAGGCTAAAACTTCCTTTAATACAGCCTGGGGATTGCTTACCTTCTCGCTCAAGCCCTGTAGTAAGGGTTGTGCTTCATGAAGCTGAAAGCCATTGAGTTGAATGGTTTGACCAATGTTAAAGGGCGTGCAGGTTTTATCACGAATCAGTTGGGTGGGTGTGGCAACTCCGAGTAAAACGAAAGTCAGACGGTTATATCTTGAATCATCTGCCCGTTTGTTATAACAACTGCGGATGAGAACAAAGAAATCGTCAATCTCAAAATCCAGGTTGAGTACACTATCAATCTCGTCGATGAAAATGGCTATTTTTTGAGAGACATTTTCGAGCAAGATGCGATCGATAAATTCGCTCAGGATCTGGATTGGGGAAAGAAATGCGTGCTCTTGCCACCAGGTACGAACATGAATGCGATCGACTAGACCAAACCCATTTGCCAGCATGTAAATAAATCCGGCGTACCACTGTTGGGGGGTGACCTGTCGATGCCCGATCTCGGAAAGATCGATCGTCGCACAGGCAAACCCCTCTGCTTTCAGGCGTTGGACAATCTGCACCCGCAGGCTTGATTTCCCCATTTGCCGTGAATTCAGAATGTAACAAAATTCTCCGGTTTTGAGTGCCTTATAGAGATGCCGATCTGCCTGGCGTACCACGTAGCTGGGAGCATCCATGGGCAAGCTTCCTCCCACCTGATAGTCGTAGTTTGCGAGTTGCCCTCCACTCCTGAGCAAGGCATTTTCAATCACCAGTTCGGCTTGAGTTGACTTCAAAACCTCCAGCGTTTGGGAAAGTTCCTGGGTGCGTTCCTTGACCTTTTCTTCCAGGGTACGATTGATTTCAGCTAAGTTATCTTTTGCCCGTTGTAAGGCCGCATTTTTAAGGGCAAGCTCCTGGTTAAACTGGATACGCTCGGTTTCTGCCTGTTTGCGCTGGGTGATGTCCTGAAAGGCGGCGATCGCGTATACAATCTCACCCTGCTCGTTAAAAATTGGGCTGGCTGACACTTCCAGTGGCACCACTCTGTTGGTCTGGTGTATTTCTAAATCGTTAGTTTTTACCTGTTCACCCTGTAAAGCCAACAGGATAGGTAGCTGCTCCTGGGGATAAAGCTGTCCAGTTTCTGCGTGATAGACCTGATAGGTTTCAGGTAATTGAGCGATGGCTAAATTTGGAGCAATCCCCTTACCAAGAATTTGCTGGCTCATTTGATTGGCGTAGTAAGATTGACCCGCCGCATCAACAACAAATACACCGACGGGCAGGGCTTCTAAGAACTGAGCCAGCCTTTGTTCACTTTCGCGTAGGGCAACTTCTGCGCGCTGGCGATCGATAATTTCCTGGGCCAGATCCGCATTCAAGGTAGACATTCCTTCATAGAGCTGGGCGTTTTCAATTGAAATGGCTGCCTGGGCAGATAGCAGTTTTAGGACTTCCAGGCGTTCAGGGGTAAAGCTGCCCGTTGCCAGGTTGTTTTCCAGGTAAAGGAGTCCGACCAGATTTCCTTGATGCAGGATGGTGGCGCAGAGGACAGACTGGGGCTTATTTTGAAGAATGTAGGGGTCTGTGGTAAATCTGCCCTCACGCGTGGCATCCGCCAGGATCACATTGTCACGGGTTCTAGCGACATAGTGAATCAGCGATAGGGGAAGTTGCTGACTGGTTTCAACCGGGATCGATTGCCGCACGATCGCCCGTTCTTCGTTCACCGTACCTCTGGCTTCAATGAGCAATTGCCCCTCTTTTTCCAGGAGCAAGACCCCCGTCTGGGCACCTGCATTCTCGATCGCAATTTTGATCAGCTTCTCCAGCAGCCGATCTAGAATGATTTCGCTGGCAAGTACCTGGGATGCTTTAATGACAGAGGTTGAATCCAGAATATTTGGACTACTACTTGTTGTGCCAGGCGCGGTGTTAACGGTCTTCGCTTCATTTGCAACTTTGGGTGATATCGGGGTAAGAAACTGCGCATACCTGGATTCCAGGCTTCTGACCTTAGCAATTGCCCCCCAACGGATGTAGCTGTTATGTGCTTTTATCATGTAGGTGCGGGCAATTTCTTGCCGTCCCCAGGCAAGATAGAACTTGGCTGCCAGCTCATAGGCAAGGGCTTCATGTTGAATATAGCCCTGGGTTTTGGCTCCATTGATCGCGCGATCGTAGTACTCCATTGCTAGCAGCTTATCTCCTACAACCCGCGCCTTCTCTGCCTCCACCAGTTCATATTGGTGCTGAAAATTCATCGGGGCATACTGCGCCCAATACTGCATCATTTGCTGATTCTTCGCAACTTGATCCAGGGACTGCTGCTGATTCACGACATCTGTTTCGGTTGGGGCAGAAACATTGAAATGTTGGGCTAATAATGCTAAGGAATAGTAGAAATTGTGTTGAGTAAATACGATCTCAGCTTGAAGAAATCCAGCATAGTTAACTGCCAGCTTTGCATTCTCAAGGGCAGCCGTATACTCTTCAAACAGATAGCTAAGAAAAGCCTTGAAATAGTAAACGTTAAAGATCAGGATGATATTATTAATTTCTAAAAAAGCAGGTAAGGACTTTTCCTCGTCAAAAATATCTCCAATCAGGCGGCAGCGACTTTCTCCCTGATCGACTAAGTTGTCAACTGTTTGGGCACAAATCTCCGCCAGGCTCAGGGGGTGCTGCTGTTCAAGTTTTTTGATCAGTTCGATATATTTGATCTGTGTCTGGGCGACCACTTCCAGATGTTCCCCCAGGAAGAATAGATGGTCGCAGTAAAATTGGGCGGCATGACAGGCAAACTCTATATCGCCAACTTCCAACCCACTTTCAATTGCTTCATAAAGGGGTTCGATCGTTTCCTTGATATACCTTTTTTTGTAACTGATGTTAATCGAGACTGATAACAATGCTTTGGACTTAAATTCCTTCGCATCTAGCTGGTTTAAGACATTTAGAGAGAGTTGGCCGAGTTGGTCGGCAAGGTCTATGTCAGGCACTGACCAGGCGACAAGTGCCCCATAGACTGCGTAAGCATAGATGGAAGGGGGGGAGTTTCCATACTTGCTAGATAGATCAATCATCGTGGCAAGAATTGGTACCACCATTGAGCTATCCCCAAAACAGGCAGGTGCATAGATTAGATTCAAAGTTTGCATGGCAGCAACTTTGCAACCATCAGTCATGACTGGCAACGTTGCTAACTCATCTGTTTTGATTGCTTGAGGAAATAATTGAGCTAGGGGAACTTCGAGGATTTCTAAAACTTGCAGACCCGTATCCAGGGCTGCTTTTATTTGGTTCTGAGCCAAATAGCGCTTAATTCTTAACTCATGAAACTTCACTTCGTCCAGGACAGTTTGGGTTTGTTTAAGCGCTAGTTCACAAAGTCTGCCAGCCTGTTCAAAATTAGTGTTGAGATATTCTGCTTCCGCTGTTTCTAAAAAAAAGGAAAGGGTCAAATCATACTGTTGCTGCCAGCTATGGGGAGCTAACAGGCTTAGTCCCACATTCAAGTAATTAGCTGCTGCTTCATAGGCAGTTGCAGACTTTGCCCGCTGTCCGGCAATCAGATTTAAAGCTGCCAGTTCGTCCTTGTCTGATTGGGCGGTGAGCAGATCGGTACCAAAATTGAGCTGGTTAACCAGCGCAAAAATGTTGTCTTTTTGTTCTTCAGGGGTGGTGTTTTCGAGTAATAACTGACCAATTTTCAGGTGGGTGGCTTTTCTTTCAGGTTCCGGAATCAGGGAGTAAGCAGCCTGTTGCACACGGTCATGCAAGAATCGGTAATCTACTTTGATATCACTGACTTTAAGTACGGCTGAGTCGGCTTCTCCGAATGCCAGTGGAATTTTGTAAGTCGTCGATAGCGGCAAGATCAATCCGGCTTGCAGGGCTGTCCATAGCTGATCTGCCGTCTCAAAGTCAGATTCCTGATTGACAATTGCCAGAATGTTGAGGTTGAACTGGTTGCCAACGCAGGCAGCTAATTTAAGCACCTGCTGAGTTTCAGCAGGCAATTTGCGGATGTTGCGGGCAATCAGTTCGACCACCGTGTAGTCGGTAATGCCGATCGCCTGAATTTGTTGCAGATCCCATTCCCAGCGATCGCTCTCGACCTGATAAACCAGCAGGTTTTCGGCATGCAGGGTTTTGAGGAGTTGGGTCAAGAAGAAGGGATTTCCCTGGGTTTTGTTAAACACCAGTTCTGCCAGGCAAACAACCCGTTCGGAATTAACCGCTTCATTCAATGTTTCAGCAATTAATTGGGTCACATGATACTGCAACAGTGGTTTGACCGTAATGCTATGCACCACCGTATCCGTTGCTTGAATTTTCTCCAGGGCTTGGATTAACGAATGGGTTGGGCTGACCTCATTGTCTCGGTAGGCTCCAATTAAAAGCAAATATTGGCTTTTGTTATTCGTAATTAAGAGGTGGATCAGCTTTAACGATGCTGAATCTATCCACTGTAAGTCATCCAGGAAAATGACGAGGGGGTGTTCCGGTTGGCTAAAGACCTCGACAAACTGTTGAAAAACCCGGTTAAACCGATTTTGAGATTCAGCGGAACCCAAACTGGGCAATTTCGGTTGAGTCCCAATCAGCAGTTCAACCTCTGGAATGACATCAATGATTACCTGGCCGTTCGGACCCAAGGTTTCCCGCAGCTTTGATTGCCAGACGGCAATTTGGTGCTCACTTTCCGTCAATAGCTGACGAATTAATTCTTGAAATGCTTGAATCAGCGCAGCGTAGGGAATATTCCGCTTAAACTGATCAAATTTGCCTGCCGTAAAATATCCCCGCGCTTCCACAATCGGCTTATGGACTTCGTTGACGATCGAGGTTTTGCCAATCCCAGAATATCCTGTGATAAGCATAAACTCGCTGCGCGAAGGTGGAAGGGGGAGAGGGGAGGGGGAAATCGGGGTCGTTTTCTCCCCATTCTCCATCTTCCATTTCCCATTCTTCCTGTTTGCCACGCGCTCAAACGCTGCCATCAATTCGGCAACTTCCTGCTCCCTGCCGTAAAGTTTTTGGGGTATCAGGAGTTGACTGCCGCGATCGCGGGTTCCCAGGGGAAAGGTTTTAATGGTTCCGGTTGTTTGCAGCTGATGAAGACAGATTTCCAGGTCAAACTTAAGTCCAACTGCACTTTGATAGCGATCTTCCGCATTCTTTGCCAGAAGCTTTTTAACCATATTTGATAAAACTTCGGGAATTGGAGATTCCCACCCCCCACTTCCCATTTGCCGTTCCCCTAACGCAACCGACTGTCTTGCGATATGACAGTGAACCAGTTCCATCGGATCTTCGGTGGTAAAAGGGAGTTCTCCCGCCAGCATTTCGTAAAGGGTGACGCCGAGGGAATAGAAGTCGGTGCGGTAGTCGATCGCCCGGTTCATTCTGCCAGTTTGCTCTGGCGACATGTAGGCAAGGGTGCCTTCAATTAAGTTAGGATTTCTGACAATTTGATTTTCCAGCGAAAGGCGAGAGGCAAGACCAAAATCCGTGAGTTTGACCTGATTGGTGCCCAGGTTCATAATGATATTGCTGGGCTTAATATCTTTGTGAATGATGTGAGCCTGGTGCAGGATTTCAAGCGTGTGGGTAAGGACGATCGCAATCTGCAAACCCATTTGCAGCGATATCGTTTCAGCCTTTAGAATTTCTTTCAGAGATTCGCCGTCAAAGTCTTCCAAAATCAGGGCATAGCTATTCCGATAAGGCTTTAAGGCGTAGGGTTTAACGACTCCTTCAGAGTCAAGGTCGCTGGGAATAATAAATTCGTGCCGTAAACGTGTAATTTCTTCTAAAGTCGGATATTCGGCACTGAGAATTTTGATGATTACAGACTGTTGCCGCTGTTGGCAGTACCCTCGGTAAACAGATGTCCTGCTCCCTTCGTAGATTTTCTCAACGACCTCATAGCCTGGAATTGTAATCATCATGTCTACCTGGGGATTCCATGCTTGTTATACCATTTTGGATTTTGGATTTTGGATTTTGGATAACACAG
>JBAUTA010001296.1:0-5658 GCA_049581985.1 Kovacikia sp. | reverse complement strand
CCCCTAGCCCCCCTTAAAAAGGGGGGGGACAGGCTTGAAGTCCTCTTTTTAAGGGGAATTCAGGGGGATCTGTACGATTTGCTACTCGCAATAGAACCTTTAAACTATCCTCTAAGGAGCCCTGGATATCTCCTTTGCCATTTTGCAGGAAATGTAGCGAGAGCAACAAAAGATGATGGGGCTTTTAAAGTTTAAAAACAAGCTTCTATTTCGTTGTTGGCCCAACCATATTTGTTCATCCGCATATTTTCCATCCATGATAATTGGATGGAATTTATTGGGTTTTTCATTACTAATTGAATAGTATGAAATTAGTGTAAATATAAACCTTTACAGGAGTAAATGCTGCTGTTCTACCTCACAATACTGACGTAAGGGTCACCTATCAGTCCCACGTTCACGGAACTATTTATTGGCTTTTTGGTTTGGTTTGAATTAAGTAGATAGACATCATTTAATAATAAGCAAATGCCAACAAGGGGGAGTAGGGCTTTGCCTCCAGGTAAAAAGGTGTCACTATCATATAGCGTCCTGTTTGGCTTGTCCTGTTTGGCTTGTAAAGGTCTTTCTCCTCAGACAAAGACTTTCCAACTCTTCTTCTTCATCAGTGATCTAGGACTTCTATATCAAGCATTTTTCGACTTTTTCGGCAGGTTGAGCTGCTCCCTGAAGAATTACTGGTTTAGATGATGAAAATTGCTTTGGTTCATGATTATTTGACCCAGCGTGGGGGAGCAGAGCGCGTTTTCGAGCTGCTTTGCAAACATTACCCCCAGGCAGATATTTTTACTTCGTTGTACGATGCCGATCGCACCATCGAGTTAGATAACCGGATTGTGCATACGACTCACCTGCAAACTATCCCTGGTGCTGCCAGATATTTTCGGTTACTGCTTCCCTTCTATTACCCGGCTTTTCGACTGCTCGATTTGCAGGACTACGATTTGATCATTAGCAGCAGCACCTCGTTTGCAAAAGGGGTGCGAAAACGACCTGGGGCCATGCATATTTGCTTTTGCCATAACGTTACCCGGTTTCTCTGGGATACGAAAACCTATCTGCGCGAGTACGGACATTACCAACGCTTTTACCCAGTGCTGGAGTGGCTTTTTAGCCAACTGCGACCGATCGACTTTAAGTACGCCCAGGAACCCGATTTGTACATTGCCAATTCCAGTATTGTGGCACGTCGGATTCAGAAGGTTTATCACAAACCCGCGATCGTGATCAATTATCCAATTGATACCAACAAATTTACCTTTTCTGACAACAAGCAGGACTTTTACCTGGCATCCGCCCGCATGATTAGCTATAAACGGTTGGACGTGATTATTGAAGCGTTTAACTGGTTAGGACTTCCGTTAGTGATTACGGGCACGGGGCCTGAGCGGGAGCGCTTAGAAGCGGAGGCCCTCGGTAATATTCAGTTTTTGGGGCATGTCAGCGATGCAGAACGCAAACATCTGATGTCAAAGGCCCGTTCTGTCATTGTTGCTGCCCTGGAAGATTATGGGCTGGTGCCCGTGGAAGCCAACGCCAGCGGCACCCCCGTAATTGCCTATGGGGCAGGCGGCGTGTTAGATACCCAGATTCCGGGAAGGACGGGCGTGTTTTTCCAGCGCCAAACGCCCGATTCTCTCCAGTCTGCTCTGCTGAAATCCCTTGAGTTCTCCTGGGACTATCAACAGATTCGAGATCATGCCGTGCAACGCTTTTCGGAAAGTGTTTTTTTTGAAAGAGTGGATCATTTGATTCAACAACAGTGCATCTAATTCTAAGTCTCTTGCTGCTAATCAATCCCGTTGTAAGCCTCTGAGTATTTATGGATCTTGCCTCTTCCAGTCATTTGAATTCATCTACCAGTTCTGAGCCGGGCTACGGTCAACTATTTGCTGTTTTAGTGCGCCGCTGGTTTTGGTTAGCAGGTGGTCTGACGGTGTGTCTGATGCTGGCGTTCATCCAAACCCTCCTTCAGAAGCCAAGCTACCAAAGCTCGATGCAACTTTTGTTGGAAGCCAATTATCAAGCCAAGCCAAGCCCCGGTGCTCAGGGAAGCACTAAAGAGGATTTTACGGATTCAAATATTCAAGTTGACAGTGCCACCCAAATTAATTTGATGCGGAGTCCGGACTTGCTCCGGAGAGCGATGAAAAGCTTGCAGCCGCAATACCCTGAATTGGATCCTGACGATCCAAAAAGGGTGCAGGGTTTTCAAAAGTCCCTGGTGATTACTCAAATTATTGAGAGCGCGGGTAGCCAGAAGGTCAATACCAAAATTTTCCGGATTGACTATACCGGGGATTCTGCTGAGAAGACCCAAACCGTCTTACACGCTGTGCAAACCGTTTACCAGGACTATAACCTGGCGCAACAACGTCTCCGGTTAACCAGGGGACTAGAATTTATCACCCGTCAGTTGCCAGAGGTCGAAAACCAGCTAAACCAGGCAGAAGTGAACCTGGAACGCTTTCGCAAAAAACAGGACATTATCAATCCGGAAGAGCAGGCAAAGGCGCAGGAGACCCGGTTAAACCAGGTACTCCAGGATCAGCAAACCACACTGACCGAGATCAAAACCCTGCAAAGCCGATTTGGCAGTTTACAAAATCAACTGGCCATGTCGCCCCAGGATGCACTGGCAGCCTCTCGCTTGAGCCAATCAACCCGATATCAATCCCTGCTGGGGGAAATTCAAAAAACAGAACTGGCCCTGGCCCAGGAGCGGCTTCGATTTAATGACAACACGCCGTTTGTTCAAAAGTTGCTCGACCAGCGACGCCGCCAGCTTGATTTGCTCCAGGTTGAAGCCCAGCGAGTTTTGGGGGATGCAACTGCACCGGGGCCTGGGGGAAGCCGGGCAACCCTGGCTCAAGGGCAGATGGGCGCATTAGATCTGTCATTGGCGGGGGAATTTGTTGGTGTCTATAACACTCTGCAAGGATCGATCGCCCGCTATAACAGCCTGCTGACCGCAGAGCAGCAAGCGCGACGGGATCTGAAGCGGTTTCCCAACCTGCTGGCTGATTATGGACGTTTGCAGCCCCAGGTGGAGCTGAAACGGGAAACCCTGAAACAGTTGTTAACTGCCCAGCAGGAATTGGGGTTAGAAATTGCCCGGGGTGGGTTTGATTGGCAGGTCGTTGTTACCCCTCTGTTGGGGGAGAAAGTGGGACCCAGTCTCAGCAAGAACCTGCTCTTAGGAGCGGTTGTTGGCCTATTTTTAGGGGGAATTGCAGCGTTTGCACGGGAAGGATTGGATGACTCGGTTCACAGCCTGGATGATTTAAAGAAACAGCATTCCATTCCTCTGCTCAGCGCCATTCCAGCGTTCGTGATGGCATCGGGAAGAAGCTTCTTTGCCCTGGAGTTGCCGGGTTTGCGATCGCCCGTTGCGCGCCCATCGGCAGGTCAACTCCTGCGCTGGCAACCTTTCCGGGAAGCTATGGACTTGCTGTATCAAAACGTTCAGTTATTCAGTACGGATTCTCCTTTGAAGTCTCTGGTGGTCACCTCTGCCCAGATGGGGGAAGGAAAATCAACGCTGATTCTGGGGCTGGCAATCAGTGCGGCGCGGCTGCACCAGCGTGTGTTGCTGATTGATGCAGATCTGCGGCATCCCCGGCTTCACAAACTGCTGAATTTACCCAATGAACAGGGACTATCTACCCTTTTGACCAGTCTTGAACCGTTGCCAGAACAATTAAATGTGCAGTCGTCCAACATCCGCACCAATATTTCAGTGGTGACCTCCGGCCCGATTCCGGCTGATCCGGCGAAGTTGCTGAGTTCTCAAAGAATGCAGGAGGTGATCGCTGCCTTTGAAGCAAACTATGACCTGGTGTTGCTGGATGTGCCCCCGGTTTTAGGGATGGTGGACACCATTCTGGCGGCTTCCCAGGTGAATGGGGTAATCCTGGTGGGGCGGCTTGGGGTGGTCAAACAAGCTGAGTTCTCGCAGGCGATCGCAGCTCTGGAAAAATTCAATTTAGTCGGCGTAGTTGCTAACGGCGTCTTCCATCAAACCAGCAAGATTGTTGTTTACCAACCGCAAGCCGCGAGTTGAGGTGAGTGCATTTTATCCTGGGTGCATCGGACTGATTGCTAACCCTGGTCTTCAGAGATAAAGGCTTGGTTCTTTGGCGCATGTACAGTTCATTCAGATGGTATGTCGTGGAAGTATGAATAACGCTTTTCCAAATTCAACCAATGCGGACCAACTCAAGGCTACTGCTATGCCACCGGGTTGCGAGATCCTGTGGAGGCAGCGGAAATTAATTGTGCAACCCTTGCCCTTAGGGTCAGGAATGCCCCGGTCTTCCTCCCCAGATCAGACCTTATTGATTGAATGTTTAAAGCGATCGCGGGTTAAGCTGGTCAAGCTGGATCTGGCTTGTGGTGAGGAGGCTCTGACGTTTTGGGTTGAAACCTGTTTGCAAGCAGGCAAACCTGCCTTTTTGCGAATTCCCGCTTCATTCAATTTGTTTTCTAACCGCTATCCTGGTTATCGGCATTTGCGGCGGAGCGTCGATTGGCTGGGAGCCGCGCTGCTCCTCATCCTATGCAGTCCGGTTTTGCTGCTGTTAGGGGGATTGATCCGCCTGATCTCACCCGGATCGATCGTGTTACGCCAGTGGCGGGTAGGCAGACGGGGCAACCTGTTTCAACTGATCCGGTTTCGCACCACTGTGCTTCCGGCCAAGTCCGAGGAGGGGCAAGGGACCGATCCTTTGCCAATAGAACTCTCCCCCGTTCCCGATCCCTATATTCAACTAATCGGTTACGGCATGCACCGTTTTAAGTTGGATCGATTACCCCAGCTTTGGAATGTGTTGCGCGGTGAAATGAGCCTGGTGGGTCCCCGTGCCTACACCCTGGAAGATGCTTTGACGATGGAAACGGACGATCGCCATCGATTAAATGCCTTGCCAGGAATTATTGGAATACGGCGAAAGCGATCGTATTTGTTGGGTTCAAACACCTCTGATTTAGCCAGGTCGAAATACGTGTCCGAACAGTCGTTGGATGAAAGCTTTGAGGGTGCAAGCGAAAGTAGAATGGTGAAACAGTAGGAGGGTGAGAAACCCCTATGCTTAGGGGATTTCAATAATTTATGTGGGCCTTTTTCCTGATAGTTAGGAGGAGTTTTTGTGTCGAGAAAAAACATATTCAATCTATCTGAATTAACCCTATGAATTTATAAATTTTCAGTGAGCTTTCTGATTTTGACTTGAAATCTAAATTGGCTTCAGTAAGAATGAATTAGATAGATAAAAAATCTGTCGGTGGGGTGTTTTACCGGAACTGTTGCACTGTCTTTTTTGAAAACAGAATTGCTTAATACCAATCAAATATGAAGACGCGCCAAAACAAGCACCCCTATAGTCCCCCTTGGCAAGGGGGACGGCGACAGCCGGGGGTCAAATAAGATGCAGCTTCATATAAAAACGGTATAAAGACAGCACATTTGAAGACGGCACATTTGAAGACAGAATAGTTGAAAACAATATTGCTGGAAAAGTAGCAGTAAAATTCAATGGAATTGGAAAGAACAACTGCGGAAATTAAGGCGAATAGACGGTGCGATCGCAACCGAAATCGCTCCCGACGACGAGCAATTTTTTGCCCCATCGATCGGTCTCCGCTGGACAGTGTTAGTCC
>JBAUTA010001295.1:0-3118 GCA_049581985.1 Kovacikia sp. | reverse complement strand
CCTTAGTAGGTGGCTCAGCCTTGTACATCTTAGGCTCGATCGCAAAATTGTTCAGACGCCCGCCTTCTTCAGTGGTATATCGCATGAATAATCCTCATATTTTTACTAATTGTAACGAAAGTTAGCGAAATATTCATCTATATTCCAAGGGATTTTATTTCATGTGCTTTAATTGCCCCAAATTTACAGTAGTTTGCAGATCATTTGCAGATCTATAGTCTACAAGTAGCCCTACCCTGGTGAAAACTGTTATGGCTGTTGACTGCTGCCAGGTCTGGATTTATGAGGGAGGGCGCGATCGTTAGCCATCGGCCCAAAGGACGCTCTGGTGAGGTATGGCCGTAGTCCTATTAGTTAGAATGGGGTTGCAGGGATGGAACCTTTTGGCTGGGGGCAACGCCCCCAATCCCCCTTGAATCCTATGTCTTAATCAATCTGGCGATAACTATAACTACAGGTGAGCAAAGTGCTCTGAGTTGCGAACACAATTGAGTACAAAAAAGTCAAGGCTTAACTCGATCCTAGGATCGGCTTTGGCCTTGACTTATCAAGTCTAAATACACCAGATTTATCATTTAGACGGGCTAGGAGGGATTCGAACCCCCGACACCGTGGTCCGTAGCCACGTGCTCTAGTCCACTGAGCTACAAGCCCTTATAAGATTCCTATCCTATCACACTGCGTTCGTATGTCACAAACTTCTGATTCTGCAAATCCAGATACCCGGAAATACACCCAGATAAGTTCTCCTTCCCCGGCACTCCCCTCTCCCTCCGACCCGCTGCCCCTCACCCACCTGGACTCCGAGGGACAGGCACAAATGGTAGATGTTTCCGAAAAAGCTGAAACCGTGCGGCGGGCGATCGCAGTGGGGCGGGTGCGAATGTTGCCAGAGACATTTACGGCGATCGCTGCGGGCAATGCGCCCAAGGGAGATGTGTTGGGCACTGCCAGATTAGCAGGAATTATGGCAGCCAAACAAACAGCCCACCTGATTCCGCTTTGTCATCCACTCCCGCTGCAAAAGGTTGAAGTGCAATTGTTGCCGGATCCAAATTTGCCTGGATACCAGATTCGGGCAGAGGTAAAAACGAAGGCAGAAACCGGAGTTGAAATGGAAGCGTTGACAGCAGTTTCAGTTGCAGCACTGACCCTATACGACATGGCAAAAGCGCTGGAGAAATCAATGCAAATTGAGGGAATTCGGTTGGAAAGTAAAACGGGTGGCAAATCTGGGGATTACTACTATAGCCGCAGCCCTATTGGTTAGGACGGGGTACAGGGGTTTCACCCCTGGCTCAGGGCAACGCCCCCACTCCCCCTTTAATCCTCTGTCCTAATTAATCTGGCGATAGCTATACAAATGACACCGAAAAATAGGAGTAACCCCTTTCATGTCGAAATACGAGCAATTTCAGCAGTTGTTTGTTGAAAACGGTCAATCCCATCACAGGTATGCAGAGGCTTGCTTTGAGGCGATCGCAGATCTGACGCACCAGATGATCGCCTACTCTGGATGGCACAGCGATAATGTCGAATTTATCAGCCTGAGCCATCCAATCATGCCCCACAAGCCTCGGCAACTGGAGCGCTTCAATCGATCGGGAAGAAATCGGGAGCGAATTCGCGAGGTTGCCGTTTGGACTGGCAATTATTGGAATTTTGGAATTCGCTTCCGGCTCAGACCTCAAGAACGTGTTTCATTTCAACCACGGGAGATGATGTTTGTCCTCCCCATCCTGGTGAAGCAAGACCAAAATGACGATTTGGTTGTCAAGATCGATCCGCAAGGAAACCCCTATAAACCGGCTGAATTTGAGAACTTAACGGAACTTGTGTTCCAACAAATTCAGAACATGCTGGAACAGGGAACCCAATATTTGATGGGTAAAAGCGCCCATTCTGAAGAATGGCAAGATCTGGGTCTGGTGATCAGTTCAGAAAATTCGCAAGCTGGGGAGACTCAGCCAGCAAAAACGATAACTGAGTGCGCGTCTTCCCAACCAGTTTCTGTCCCTGTTGCTGAAATTGTGGAACCTGTTGGCGCTTCTGTTTCCGCTCCCCCTGTCGAAATGCCTGTCGAAGTCCCTGTCGAAGTCCCTGTCGAAGTGTCTGGCGAACCCATTGGGGAACCGGTTGCTGAGACGGTTGCTGAGACGGTTGCTGAGGCAGATAGGGAACCCTCTGCCGAAATGCCAGGGGAGCCGTTGAAAAAAATAGCGAGATCGCAGGCCAAAGCAGCTAAACAATCAACGGTGGCAGCATCAAGAACAGGCCGATCTCGGACAAAGAGCCGGTAGGTAGGGTAGGTAGGTGGTAGGTAGGTAGGTACGATCTCCTGCTCTTCTATTCTGTTTTTCTGCTCTTCTGCCTGCGTCCTTTGTTTGATACTAGCTAGTGGTGCAGACACTACATTTTGCACCTCGGGGGTGTAGGAGATTCACCCTCTTACCCCCCTTTTTATCTGTCGTGTTTATCTTTTAGGTTGGGATTAGTTCATCAACGAATTGAAAGCTACCATCATTGCAATCAGTGAACCAGCGATGATAGCAGTGCCAAAGACGTTGCTTTTGGTAGGAATGGGTTGACTGGCAGGTTGTAACCAAAAACTGAGCGATCGCGTCACTAGCGGCATCACCGCCCAGGTCAGAATGGAAGAGGTAATCAGGTTATTCACCAGCATGGAACTAGCTGGCGACCAGGATTCCATAATTTCCAGTGAATTAAATAACATTGACTGAAGCATGACGATCGGGTAAAGCCCCAGCACCACGGCAATGTTTTGTTTCCAGGCAGAGGGCCCTAAGCCAAACTGCTCTGACTGCGTTTTAGATGAAAACCAGCCTTCCAGCCCGGTCGAAAACGATTTGAATTGGTAAGATGCAAAAATTTTTTGTCCTGCCTGAATCAGTTCTTCCCGTGCTTCTGATTTGAGCCAGAGATTCAGATGCTCTGGGGTGTCGAAATGAATGATGGAATACCATTTCAGGTCTTTGCCCCTTACCGGCGGACAGAGATCAGCCCGGACAAACCCTGCACCCTGTCTTGCAGACCAGGTTAATCTGGCGTGCCAAAGCCTAAACGCCAGTCCCTTGCCTCTAGGGACGATGTGTTCTAC
>JBAUTA010001294.1:0-4185 GCA_049581985.1 Kovacikia sp. | reverse complement strand
CTTGCGGTAGCCGGTTCGCATCACAAACTCCTTGACTCAATGCCCTACACTGTGCCTATTTTAGCCCAATCCTCCTACAAATCCAAAAACTAGAAAGCCTGTTCTACATAAATCACTGGAGAACCAGAAACAGGCTCTTACCGGGTACGGGCACAATGGTTGAATTTAGATGCCATGCAGCGCCCCTGCGTTTTGGTAACTCTGGAAGATCGGCTTCAGTCCATCCAGAATGCGGCGATCTCTGAAGGCCAAAAATACGGCCTAACTCCCCGTGAAACAGAGGTTTGGTTGAGGCACCGCGCCAATTACAGCTATAAGGAAATTGCCTCGGAGCTATATATCACCTTCAACACGGTCAAAAAACACATGAAGAGTATCTATGCTAAACAGCACCTGATCCTGGAAGATTAGGGGTCTGTCAAGACCACGGATACAGGGGGTGAACATCCTGGACATAGTTTTGCAGGTTTGAGGAGTTCCTGCTATCTATCCTGTGCTACAGCGATCCTATTTGGATGGTGAAAGCCTTTCCCGCCAGGGAAAAACTTTTACCACTCTGCTTGTTTACAAATGATTTAGGACTGCTATATCTAGCCTGACAGACTAACTGAAATATTTATACCCTCCTCACAGGAAGCCTGCAAGAAGGGTATAAACTTTAATGCGGATGGCGAGACTCGAACTCGCAAGGCAAAGCCACACGCCCCTCAAACGTGCGCGTATACCAATTCCGCCACATCCGCACAGACTGGTCTGGAAAAACCAGATTTGCTTTAAGCTTTATTAGCATAGCAAAAATAGACTGATAGCAATCAGTTTGTCCGAATGATCAATCGCAGTCCTAAATCATCTGTGACCAGAGCGAATTGTGAAAGTCTTTCCTGGATAGGGAAGTTCCTTCACAATCCAACATAATCCAAATAGGAATCGATAGCCTTGCCCGACTGGGAAAGGTGCTGATCACCGGGGTGCAGGGGGGTGCAGTTCCCACCCTTCTGTACTTCAGCCTAGTGAAACCCGCTATAGGAGGAAATGCCGTGCCCTTATGGAAACTAATCCGGTTTGGAACTTTTGGATTACTGACCCTGCTGGTAATTGATTTCCCCAACCCAGGGGTTAGCTTCTCAGAAAATGCCCCCCTAATGCCAGCAGCCAGCCCAACCAGCAGCCCCATTCCCAAGCAGCCTGGTGTTCCTTCACCTACTGCTGATGTCGTGTCCGTAGACATGCTAAAGCTGGCGGGGGTAAATAGCCGAGACGTTGTGTATCATCTGGGTTCGGGAGACGGACAAACGGTAATTGCAGCCGTGAAACAATTTGGAGCAAAGCGGGGAGTAGGCGTAGAAGTTAGTCGTGATCTTATTAATCTCAGCAAGGAAAATGCTCAGAAGGCTGGCATCGCCGATCGTGTCCAGTTCCTCCAGCAAGATCCTTACCAGACCGACTTTCGGGAAGCGAGTGTGATCACGCTTCATCTTAAGCCTGATGCAGATCTAAAACTTCGCTCCAAGCTTTTGAACGAGCTAAAACCCGGTACCCGAATTGTTGCTAATGCTTTACTGATGGGTGATTGGATGCCGGATAAGGTGGTGCCAGTCCCCGGTGCTTCCCAACAGTTTCTTTATTTCTGGGTTGTTCCTGCTAACATTGCAGGCGACTGGCAGGGAACTCTAGAATACACACCCGGACGCAGACAATCCTACACAATCCGATTTGTGCAACAGTTCCAAAGAATTAAGGGCGATGTGGTGGTAAACAAGCAGAAATACTATATTTCCAAAATTACACTTCGGGGCGATCGCCTCACCTTCAGCCGCACCGAAACCATCCAGGGACAGCAAGGGATTGCTGAGTTCAATGGGAAGATCGAAGGAGACACCCTCAAAGGCGTCATCGAAGTTCAGTGGGGTCCATTGTCCAGAAATTTCCCAATTATGGCTAACCGCAACAGTTAAAGAAAAGGGAGGTGCAAGGAAAACCCAAGGCCAACCTCCCCCCTTTGCTACTCCCGCCGTCTCCCCATCCCCCCTCTCCCTATCCCCCGTGCACGGTTTCCTCAATCTCAACAAATCCCCCGGTTTCACTTCCCATGATTGTGTTGCTAAAGTCCGGCGACTACTCAAACTTAAGCGAGTAGGACACGCAGGCACCTTGGACCCGGCTGCTCAGGGTGTTCTTCCGATCGCCTTGGGCAGGGCAACCCGTCTACTCCAATTTCTGCGCCAGGATAAGGCATACCGGGCAACCATACGATTTGGCATGAGCACTGCCACAGATGACCTGGAGGGTGACATCTTACGGTCTGAGCCTGTCCCTGAACTAACCCTGGAAGCTGTAAAAACAGCCCTGCAGGAGTTTCAAGGAGTCATTCAGCAGATCCCCCCGAATTACAGCGCGATCCAGGTTCAGGGCAATCGACTGTACGACCTGGCCCGAACGGGGCAGGAAATCGTTGTTCCCCCCCGTCAAGTAGAAGTCTTTGACCTGCAGGTGCTCGACTGGAGATCGGGCGATTTTCCTGAATTGGACCTGGCGATCGCCTGCGGTCCCGGTACCTATATCCGGGCGATCGCCCGTGACCTGGGCAAAGCCCTCCATACTGGGGGAACCCTGGCGGCCCTTAGCCGTACAACCAGCAGTGGCTTTAACCTGTCAGAAAGCCTGACCCTGGAAACGTTAGAATCCCAAATCCAGCAAGGAATATTTCACCCCATTGCCCCCGCAGCCTCCTTAGCCCATTTGCCACTGATCTCCCTACCAGAACTGCTCGCCCACCGTTGGTGCCAGGGACAACGAATTTCATTCAACGACGAATTGTTTAGCCAAACTCTAGAAGCAAAAAAAAGTGCCGAAGATTCGGCACTGTCTCCACTTACTCTGCGAGTTCACCATGAAAACGGTCACTTCCTGGGGATTGGGCAACAGGTAGACACGGAAACTGGAAGCATTCTGGCTCCCAAGGTGGTCTTTGAACAGGAACTGGGTGTCAATCAAAGGGATGAATCCTGAAGCCAAACCCAGTTGTTAGGTGGGTGTAATTAAACTAAAGACGATTTTGGGGGTGGAGGGGATGGGAACCCCTACTTGAGCGCAACGCCCCCCACCCCCCTTCCTATAATTAATGACGCTTACTTACCTACTTAATGATGAATGATGAGTTATGACTTACGAATAAGATCAGACTGCTCAAAACCCAAACCGCATAATCTTCCCCTAATCATCGAGTCGCAGCAGCTTACGGTAAAAAGCTTGGGAAAAATCTGCAAGGCGGGCGCGTTTAAAATTCATAATCACCTCAATCAAAAAATCCACGAACTCAAAATTCGCCAGCATGAGTTCATAACTCAATTCAGCATTCCCGTCAAATTGAATGCGGCAGCGGGTTAAGTCAGCGGGCAGAGTCGAGACATTCCAGGTAGCAATAAAAGGGATACTCTCACCCCCTTCAATTTTTCGTTGCCCTTCCAGGGAGCCTTTTTGGTAAAGGCTAATTGCTAGGGGAAGGAGCGATCGCTTGGCTGCATGGGGGTAGTAGGGAACATAAACCCCTACCTGATTATTTGCCGCAGGTTGAAGTTGGTCGAGGGTCATGCTCAATCTTCCTCAGTTTCCGTTAGATTGGAAGTTGTCTCGTCGGGTTTGAAAACCCTACAGTATTATTCCCAAAAATTCTAACCCTGATGCACGAATTAGCAAAAGAATGCTTGTCTTCCTCCTCGCTTAGACTTATTGTGTTTTCAACGGGGACTTTATCAGGACTTCACAATAAAAATCTATGGCACCTCTGGTAGCAAACTATTACCTGACCTACCGCTGCAATGCCCGGTGTCACTTCTGCGACATTTGGGCACTGGAGCCCAAGAAGGAAGCAGACTTTGAGACAATTCGCCACAACTTAGAGGATTTGAGGCGGTTGAATGTTAAGTATGTAGACTTTACGGGTGGAGAACCTTTATTACGGTCAGACGTCGCTCAAATTTACGCAGAAGCTAAACTCCAGGGCTTTTACACTAGCATGACGACGAATACAATTCTGTATCCTAAGCGTGCTAAAGAAATTCAGGGATTGGTGGATTTCCTCAACTTCTCTTTAGATGGTCCAGATGCGGAAACTCACGACCAATCTAGAGGGGTGAAAATCTTTGATACTCTGACCGAGTCTGTCGAAATTGCCCACTCTCTGGG
>JBAUTA010001293.1:0-3838 GCA_049581985.1 Kovacikia sp. | reverse complement strand
CTTCTCCCATAAAAGGAGAAGGGGAGACAGATTGGAAGTCCCTTTCCTGCTCTGGGAGAGGGATTTAGGGTGAGGGCAAATGCATTGGCAATAGTTGCTAAGTTAATAGGCAGGCAGAAAGGGAATAATGACCAGGAAAATAGAGCCAGCTTCCAGAACCCTATACTGACACTGCTGCTGTGGTGAAGTAGAATCTGCTGGATAGAATTTGTCGGATACCTATCGGCCCAATTTCAAAGGTATTGAGCGGCCTTCATAATCGATGACATCGTCAATTACGAAAGTTGCAGCAATCGATTGAGCCTTAATATCGTGAAGATTGGCTTGAACCCCAGGGGGGATTCAGTTCACTACTATTAATCCGGTATATTTCATGAGTTTTAGAGGCTTCCCTTGGGTTGTGGTGTAAATCATTGGGTTCCTCTTATAGACTCCACAATTCCAATTGTAGTCTATTTAAACAATCAACGTGTTACTGATATAGATTACCGATAGCTTAAATCTAATCAGCTATGGCAATCCTATTATAGGTAGCAGCCCAAATCATTTGTGAAAAAGCAGACTTATGAAAGTCTTAGAGGGAAAGACTTTCACAGTCCAAATCGGATCGTTACAGGAGTTCTATTTAATGACAAATCTTTCTGCGATCGCCTGTCCCACCTTACCCTAAAAATGCGGGCTAACAACAGGCAGTCCTCTAAAGAGGACGACGGGGGGCTGGTAACCTGTTTCAACCGGCAGGATCGATCAGTCTTGGGAGTCTTTTTAATAAATGAATTAGTTAAATAGGATACAAATCTCTATCAAAGATAGTCAAAAATTTATTCCCCCAATATCTATTGAAAAACCATTTTTATTCTGTATAATAAAAATGCTTGACAAGCAACAAAAATATTAAAAAAAAACCTGCCGAATTCAAGCTTTGAATCCGTCAGGCGGGAAAATGAAGTTTGAGTAAGGATTAGCCTGATAAGCAAACATACCTTTCTCCCACATACAATTACACAAGAATGTTTTATTTCTTGAACGATCTGTATTAATACGTTGCAAAACGTGATACTTTGTTATACCCCTACCAAAGAGAAATAATATTGGATTTAAATTAGGTATCCCCGTTCAAGAACTGATACCAATTTAAAAAATGAAGGTTACAGATGGGGGTGTGGAGGCTTCGCCCCCAGCCAGAGGTTCCATCCCTGCACCCCGTCCCCAATCTACCCCGGCGTTGCTGATTGATGGGATAATTTGCCCTCATCCCCGACCTTTGTCCCCAGGGAGAAGGGAGCCGAAAGTTATGTCCCCTCGCCCTTTGGGAGAGGGCAGGGTGAGGGCGTATGCTGCCATTCATCCCAGGATTCAGCAACGCCGGGTAGAGCCTGTAGCCAGGAACACAATCCCTCCTCTCCCCTTCCTTCCCACCTGACCGAAGGCTGAGCGCAGTTACAGCCCAAGCGCCCGCGTCAGCACCCACCTTACCAGGGGCGTCGGGTTAAGAAACCGCAACGCTCAACGGGTTTATCCGGATCGAGATTATCTTTTGAGAAAACTGGAGCAGGACTTAAAACCAGGGTGGAACCGACAGAACTCTGCATCCTGTAGCAATCCTAAAGGACTTGTGGAAATCAGGAGCTTTATGAAAGGAGCTTCTGATAGACCTTTTTGCCATTGCCCAAACGGGAACCCCAGGCGCTGTCAAGATTAATGCAAATAAATCAAGGAGATATCCCATGCGATTTTTTGAGAAAAGCCCACTCTTTACGGAGATTGCAGGTGAAGAGTCTGCCCAAATCAACGGTGGTAGCTGCTATCCCGACTATAACTACGGCTACTATGGCGGTGGCGGTAATGGCTACTCCAGCGTGGGCGGGTCAGCCATTAGTCAAGTAACCACCGTCAATGTAGTCATCAACAGACATAGACACCACCGTGGTACACGCCTGCCCGTTGCGTATGGACTCGCGGGTGTTACGTCTGGCGCTTTGGTAAATGAATATTTCCGGCGTAATCACTCCGCAGGTTAGGGATATTCAGGGCAGCATCTACCCTAACTTAAACATCTTTGCCTGTCCTGGCAGAACAATTGGGACCGAGGCGTATCCTAACCGTTCCCTGTACTCGCAAGAATGCTAAGCAATGGTGTAGCCTTGAGAGAAAGTCATCCTACTTGTCCAGCAAAGATTATGAAATTTGGGGCGATCGTCTGTTTCAGCCATCTAAATGGATAGCCCCAAGGACGATCGCCTTCAGCGTCATCGGATCAGGATTGGGGCACCCATACCGAAACAGAACCCGCATCGCAGCGAAAATCAGCCCAACCCTCATCATTGGTGGTGATGGGTTCGCTAATCTGTTCAGTGAGGTCAATGTAAGTGCGGTTGGGTTGTCCCACTTCCATCCACTTCGTTCCCGCGTCGCCATTACTGAGCACAACTGCCATGCCTCCTGGATGTTCTTCGTCGCCTAAGCGAGTCCAGCCGATGGTATTTGCATGGTCGAAATAATTGTACTGGGCACCATAGGCATAGGTTTGACGAGCATACAAGAATTTATCAATAATCCACTGATGACTGTCGAGCCAGATCTCATACTCATTGCCATCACGCCCCTTGTCCTTGTAGTGAGCGCCATAGTAATCCCCATAGAAAATACAGGGATAGCCCTCGCTCCGCAGGAGAATTAAGGCATAGGCCAACGGTTTAAACCAACTTTCTACCACAGACTCCAATGCTTGCAATGGCTGGGAATCATGATTGTCAACCAGCGTAACGGCTAGAGCGGGTTGATCTTGCACCAGGGTGTTATCAAAAATTTGCCGCATATCATAGTTATTGCCCTGAGCGCTGGCAGCGCTAAAGTTGTAGTGTAAAGGTGCATCAAACAACAGCACATCACCACCCGTGACTTCAATGAAATGGTGTAGCGCTTCAACTTCATAGGACCAATACTCACCGACCGCAAACAGGCTGCGCCCCGCATGTTTACGACAGTGATCCAACCATTCCGGAAAAAAGTTAGCTTTGACATGTTTAACGGCATCAAAGCGAAAGCCATCGACATCCGTAGTATCGACATACCATTCCCCCCAGCGCTTGAGTTCGTCGCGCACTTCCGGATGCTCCATGTCGAGATCGCATCCCATTAGATAGTCAAAAGCCCCCTTTTCCAGGTCAACGTTGTCGTCAAATTTCTTATCTTTAAATAGGTAAACAGCGTTTTCCCCTTCGTTGTAAACGTTGTAGTCTACTGCATCAAAATGCCACCAGTGCCATTCCAACTTAGAGTATTTGCCCTGACGACCGGGGAAGGTAAAGTGAGTCCACACTTTAATCTTTTGCATATCCCCGATCGGCTGGTTACGATTATCGGGATTATAGGGCGTTGCCTCCACTTCTTCGGGTTCGTCCGCACCCAATTTGTGATTCAGCACAATATCCGCATAAACCCTAACCCCGACCTCTTTCGCCGCCTTGACCGCCGCAATGTATTCTTCCTTGGTGCCGTACTTTGTCCGAACTGAGCCTTTCTGATCAAACTCGCCCAGATCAAACATGTCATAAACCCCGTAGCCGACATCATACCCACCGGCTGTGCCTTTATAAGCGGGGGGTAGCCAGACAGCGGTAACGCCAGCCTCTGCTAAGCCTTTGACTCTTTCTGCAAACTCATTCCAAAGATTGCCATCCGGCGGAATATACCAGTGGAAGTACTGCATCATCACACCATTTATCTGAGACATGTACATCCTCTAGTAAGATAGAACATTAATTTTTATAGTTACCCGATGACTATAGTCTGAAGCCTTCTTTCGCGTCTCTCTACCGGCAGATAGAATCAGCAA
>JBAUTA010001292.1:0-6491 GCA_049581985.1 Kovacikia sp. | reverse complement strand
GCCAGGATCCGTTCTGTTCGTACGAATAGACTTGGTTTCCTTTTCCCTCCCAGATGATCACCCTTCCTCATCCTATTAACTGGGCGATCGCTGCTGAACCTGTCATCACCCAAAAGAATGAAAGTTCTATAAAGAAAAATAGTATTTTTCTACGGAAGCAGATAGTCGGTGCTAAGCTGATGCGTAATTTTGCGTAGAAAACTATCATCTGCCCTGGCATAACCCAAATATTACTCGACAAAAATAAATTATGAGACTGAACCATTCGGCTTGGATCACTCAAGGGTTCATCGTTGGCTGTCTGCTGGCAGCAGGGGCGGTGCACGCTCAGATTGTGCCGGATGGGACGTTGGGGAATGAGCGATCGCGGGTCGCACCGATTAACCCGACGACGGATAGAATTGAGGGCATTGCGCTGCGGGGGGTGAACCTGTTCCACTGTTCTTTGGAATTTAACGTGTGGAGCGTGATACGACAAGAACTTAACTGCATCAATGCTGAACTCTTGTGCTAAAACCTGGTGGTCAAAAATTGGACGGTTAACAGGGTGCTGTGATGAATCAATGGAACAGGTGGAGGGGGGGTAAAAGATTTGTCTTGCTAATTCTGGTTGGAATTTGGATTGGGGGAGGGAATAGGTTAAAGGCTTTAGCGGAAAATCAACCCTCCTTTGACCTGAAGCAAAACCAGAGCTACCAAGCATCAGATCTAATACTGATATCAGATAAGGCGATCGCTCTAACACCAAAATTTAAAACTCCAAGCGAGAATATTTCAAGGGTAGATTGTCCTGTCCCATTGAAATTGGCATCTGCTCGTAATAAAGAAGTTAGCCTTCCTGCTAATGTATCTGTGTTTCGCGAGCTGGTAATTGAAGGCAGCACTGTTTTTAGGGAGTCCGATTTTGAGCAGGTCGTTCAATCAGTTTTTCAGCCTAAAGATGGACAAGCTCCAACGACCGAGAAGGAAATATCAGATAGATTGGTCAGTGGCGTGACTCAGCTTTATTTGAGTCGGGGATACATCACATCGCTAGCGGAAGTTGATCCAGGAGCCAGCACAAAGGAAGCATTACAGATTCGGGTGACTGAAGGGCAGTTGGTAAGAATTACTGTTGAGAATCTGCGGCGCTTAAATTCAGCCTACATTTGTAGACGGATTCAGTTAGGAACAGGTACACCGCTGAATGTCACTCAATTAGAAGAGCAGTTAAAGCTGTTGCGGGTTGATCCATTACTGGAAAACATTGAAGCAAGTCTGCGGGCATCACCTGAAAGAAATCCAGGCGAGAGTGTTCTGATTGTTCGGGTTAAGGAAGCAACCGCGTTTACGGCTGGCTTTGGCGCGGACAACTATTCGCCGCCCAGTGTCGGATCTGAGCGGATAGGAGTTGAGCTACGCTATCGTAACTTAATGGGAATTGGGGATGAGGTTGCAGGCTCCTATTACCGATCGACAACGGGAGGAGCGGATACATTTGACTTCAGCTACCTGGTCTCCTTAAATCCGATGAACGGGACGTTGCAGTTGCGGGCAGCACCTAACCGTAACGAAGTGACTCAGCCTCCATTTAATGAACTGGGAATTCGGGGAAAACAGCAGGTTTATGAAATCACTTATCGGCAACCATTTCTGCGATCGCCGCGCGAAGAGTTAGCGTTGGCATTAGGTTTTACCTATCAAAATGGGCAAACGTTTTTGTTTGATCAACTTCCTACCCCGTTTGGTATTGGTCCAGATGAGAATGGAGTCAGTCGTACCAGTGTGCTTCGGTTTGGACAGGACTACACTAGGCGAGATACGCAAGGCATCTGGTCGTTTAGATCGCAGTTTAATTTTGGGACGGGTTTGTTTAATGCCACGACGAATGATGCACCGATTCCTGACGGGCACTTTTTTAGTTGGTATGGGCAGGCGCAGCGAATCCAGAAGCTGGGTGAGAATAATTTGTTGTTAATTCAGGTAAACCTGCAATTGACACCGGATAGTTTGTTGCCGTCGCAACAGTTTGTGATTGGCGGCGGTCAATCCGTCCGGGGGTATCGGCAAAATGTTCGGTCTGGGGATAACGGGATACAGTTTGTGATCGAAAATCGGTTCACAGTATATCGAGATGAGTCAGGTTCTACGATTCAGCTTGCACCGTTTTTCAATTTAGGCAAGGTATGGAATCAGGCGGATAACCCCAACAAGCTACCTGATCAGACTTTTTTAGTGGGAGGAGGGTTGGGACTGCTGTGGGAGCAAGCGATGGGGATTCAAGGTCTGAGTTTGCGGTTGGATTACGGAGTACCGTTTATTCAATTGGTCGATCGCGGCAAAAATGCTCAGGATCAGGGATTTTATTTTAGTGTGCGCTACCAAACCAAATAGATACAGATGTGACAAATCAATTTCAATCACCAGGGGTTACCAATCATGGTGAAGCCTGCCCAATAATAAGGGTGCCTAAAATCTGTTGGAACACCTGTCTTTGACTCATTTGGTACATCTAGAGGAATTGGCTGTTTCAACCCAAACAGTTGACCATTTTCAATATTGACACCTCCCTTCAACATGCCAATCTGAGCTTGCCGAAGTGCTTCGGCTTTGATCGGTGCCTCTCTCAGTTGCTCATAAAACTTAGTTGTAAGAGCAAAACTGCCCGCATCATCAACAGACCACAAACTCGCTAAAACTGAAGTGACTCCAGCTTTAGCTGCCAGTCCTGCAAAACCCAACTCAACTTGTTCATCTGGAATGGCAGTTTCACAAGCATTTAATACTAGAAGGTTGGTGGGTGGGTTATTCAGTTCCAACTGTTGAACCTGGTCCAAACTAACTTCGCTATTTTTTCCAAAAAAGATCCGAGCATTGCTCAATGCTCCAGGCTTAAACTGGGCATGCGTTGCCAGGTGAACAATGCCGTAGGGCACGAGACGGCGTTGCGCTGTGAGATTACCAGGAGTAAATTGGTCGCTTGGCAATACTTTCCCGCCCTGCCAGATCTTATCGACGACAATGGAAACACCCAAGCTTGAAAAAACTAAATTATCCAGGTTTCGGCCTTTGAAATCTGAAGTGCCCATGCCTAGCAGTTGAGCGTTTTTAACCGGGATGTAGCGTGTATCAGTCAGGCTAAAGGTTGGCATTAGACCCAGGCTGTATTTCTCGACTAGATACAGATTGAGCGCTTTGTTGTATAGAGCAGCAAACGGCAGAGAACGCAGATTCACATCAGCAATAAAAATTAGATTGTTAATGGCTTGAGCATCCAAATCAGCGACTAACGGAGTAATAAGCCATTGATAGAGTTGATTCGCTGGAACTTGATACTCAGGCTCAACACTGTCCTTACTTTTAACAAGTTTAATAAATTCCTCAGTCGTCTTCCCTATTTGCTTGCGGGTTACTTCCGGAACTCGTTTACGAATGATGCTACCTTTTGCGGTTACGATCACCAGTTCAAGTTGATCGCTATCCTGGCGTTGAGATTTGGAGAGTGGCTGACTTTGTTTGTCGGCTACGCGATCGACCGAGAATCCCTGAGAATTAAACTGCCAGATGACTGGTGAATCTTGCGTTTCAGGTAATGACTTAGGTTGGGGTGAGGCTGAACCTGAAGGATTACCCACTGGTACAAAGGTGATGTAGATAATGGCGGGTTTTACTTTCCCGTTTGTTGCAGACTCAATGCCGCGCAGAGTATTTTGAATATCCTGAATTGATATACTGCGGGGTTTAGAGGGAAGTTCGCCTAAGTAGGCAACAAATTGCTGTTCAAAGGTCTTTTCCGGCGTAGAATCGACTACTGGAACGGTATCCCTGCCTGTAGGTGGATTGCCAGGAACTGGGGTGACAGGAGACCGACAAGTCTGGACATTGCAGATGTCTTGGGGTGGGGAGGTGATGATGCTGATATTACCCTGGGTGTAGCTGCCTTGAAAGGAACGAGGAGAAAAAATTGTACTGCTTCCAGACGTAATAGCTCCATTGGTTCCATTGCGAGTGCCATCGCCAACAACAAATCGAGTGAAGAGTGGCCCACCGCCATGACGAATGGTGATGGCTCCACTACCTTGACCACCTGCGGTAGAGATACTGGCGAGGATTCCATTGCGATCGACAAAGGAACCTGTTGCACGGAAAAATCGACCCGTGGTGATGTCAACATTGCCACCTGTAATGGCACCTTGAGTATTAATACCAAACACCTGCACGTCACGAATTGGGTCAATAAAAATATTGCCTCCACTGCTAACAGCAGAACTTGAATTCAAGAATCCAGTCGTTACACTGTTACGTACAATCAAAGTAATCGACCCACCATTACTAGTTGTAGAACTTGTATCTAAATTACCAGTTACCAGATTGCCCCTACTAATGAGCGAAATTGGCTGTCCTGGATTTCTGATATTTCCTGTTGTAATTTGATTGGCTTGCAAACTGAGTGGGTTTTCGAATACTGAGTCACCCGTCAATGTGAAAGAACTAGTCGCTTGTAGTATGCTTTGACCATTAATTCTGATACCAGTATCACTAGTAGCGAGGTTACTAGCTGAACCAGTCAGAGTAATTCCTCCACTTCCAACATTGATCGTGCTGCCGCTAATGGTCACTCCAATACCCGTTGGAGATCTAGAAGGATCGTAACCAAAACCTCCTGGAGGATTTCCTACACCGCTGCCGCTGAAGTTGCCGCCATTGTTTGCAATTGTAGTATTTTCAATAACTAATGGACTTATACCTGCATTAAGGGTGATGTTACCTCTATTTGTTGTAACTCTTGTAGGGAAGGAAGCATTCTGTGCGGGAGTATTCAGCAGAATTCCATTCTGCCCACTTTCAGTTATAGTAATCGAGCCACCACCCGATTCAACAGTTCCGCGAATAATACTCCCACTATTTCCAGTAAGGGAAATATTCCCCGTTCCTGATCGAATTACAGAATTTGTATTTGGAAGGATGATGATTGCCGTTGGATCGATATTATTACGATCGCTAATCCCATTTAAACTGATTGAGCCTGCTCCGGTAGACTCTATAAGCGATGTGGATGGAGTGTTGCCAATTTCGCCAAGCTGAATTCCTGCATTATTATCAAAAGCAGTTCCCGTGAGCGTAATTGAGCCAGTTCCACCCAACTGACGGATTGTGCTATTGAAGAAAACGATTCCAGTATTTGATCCATCAGAGTTATCAACTGGTGGTGGTAGTCTGTCCATACCAGTTCCCGTCAGAGCGATATTTCCAGAACCAGTTACTTGTAGATTACTTTCCCTGATTACAATTCCACGAGCGATTGAGGCGGTACCTACATCACCATTTCCTTGTCCATTAATGACAATGCTGCCTGTACCCGCATTGATTGTAGAATTAGCGATAAAAACTCCTGCCCTTTGGTTGCCGAGCGCAGGAATTGTGGGGACACCAGTCAAACCTAGCGATGGGCTCGTTAATGGATTAGCTCCACCACCTAGAGTTATATTTCCTCCATTTGAGTTAATCGCAGCCCCCGCAACCTGAATCACACCTCCTCCGGTACTACCAGCACTGTTGCTGTTAAGAACAATACTTCCACCATTTGCCGTAATGTTAGCGCCAGGATTGATCTGAATGTTTCGATTTGCACGTAACGTCAGACTTGAAGAAGTATTCCAGGTAATTGGTGCATTAACTGTAATGTCTCCCACCCCCGCCAAACCTGAAGCTGTGGTTATAGTGACATCACTGATAGCTAACTGATTTTGTAAATCTGTATTTAAGATATTCGAAGGTGTCGTAGCAATATCTTGAAAAATAGTGCCACCAGTTACCGTACCTGTTGTCGGTGCAGCACTAATCGTGATATCCGTTGGATCAAGTAACAGAGTTCCTTGCCTGCCATTCACGGCTCGTAAATCTGCTAATCCCCGGAAGTCAAGCTGGTTTTTCCCAGAAACTTCTGAGAAGCCCCCATCGCCACTGTTAGTCCCCCCGCGTGCTGAAATATTGCCATAGAATCTAGTCGATTGATCCGCCCAAACAATGACTCGTCCTCCGTTACCATCACTGAGTGCATCGACATTAATCACTGAATCCCGACTTACAAATGTGCGTAAAGCATTGGGTATAGTCCCTTGTCCCTGATAATCTCCACCAATCCGCACCGTGCCACCACCATTTGCACCAGAAGCATTAATACTGGCGTTAATCACTCCCACCTGATTGCCTAGCACATTGACTGCTCCACCAAGCTGACCCGGTGCTGTGTTCGAGGCATTGAGACTCCCAGACACGATCGCTGTTCCTGGTTCCGTTGGGATAATAGTGTTCGATCGCGTTAGCTGAACCGTTCCATCATCATTAGTCGCCAATCCTGTACTGATTCCACTGCTACCAACTGTCAGCAATCGCGGCAGAGTATCGATCGGCAAATTCCAATTCTGTGGTGGATTGGCTACTCCTGCAATAGGTTCAATCTCCACCCTCAGTGGGTTCCCTGGTTGACTAATTCGCACCAGGTTTTCTCC
>JBAUTA010001291.1:0-1677 GCA_049581985.1 Kovacikia sp. | reverse complement strand
GCGAGTGACTCTGCCCATAAAACCGGATCGACTTCCTCGGTTTTCAGGAAGTAGTCGTTGGCTCGATGTTCTTCGCGTCTCAGGTCATCCTCGGTGATTCCGCTCTTTACGAGGATCTCCGCCGCCCTGATTTCGCTGGTCACATCGCCGGCGGTTGCCTTGGCGCCGCGGTCTTTCTCCAGGAAATCGCGGAGACTGTACGGGAGAATGGCTATCTCAACAAACTCGGCCCAGTCATATTTCAGTTCCTGGGTCTTTTTATCGACGTAAGGATTGAGCCACCTGAAACCGGGTTTTTCTTTGCCCGGAGGGGCCGTGGGAAGCCCTTCATAGCGTTCCGGATGTTGTTCGCCCCGGCGCATTGTGTATTTCCCCGGGGCCAGATTGTTTTCCGTGATGGTCACGGCTTCAGGAACTGTGGCGGCTTCCTGGCCCAAATCGGGGAGAGCTGGATAATTGACATAGGCGACACCGCGTTTCTGATCCCCCTCAAAAGCGACAATCTTCACGATTTGCGGTTTTGGGATCTTCTTGTTTGGCGACACGGCGGGGCGACGCTGGATGGTGCCTGCTGTGCCGGCTTGCTGCACGGTGTGTACGAGTTCGTGCGCCAACAGCTCCCTGCCTCGAGGTGTCGATGGAGCGAATTCTCCCGGGGCGAAAACCACATTGTTGCCGACGGTATAAGCACGGGCATCGATCTCAGTTGCCGACCGGGCGGCGGTTGGGTTGGCGTGAATCCGGATTTGACTGAAATCGCGCGCGAAGCGGGGTTCCATGAAGTCCCGGGTGGCTGCGTCCAGGGGCAAGCCGGGACTGGCAAGGACGCGGTCTACGCTGGCGGGTGCTTCCATATCTGCTTGCCCAGCCGTTTGCCTCGTGAAGCGCTGGATGCGCGGTGGCGCGTTGCTAACGGCGGTATGTGCTGGAGCTGCCAACACCTGATCGGCAACCCGATCGGCTTCCCGTTCCAGCGGGTCATTACTTGCGCCAATAGTAAGCTTCCGCTGCAAGCTACTCTTTTTCTTTGTGCACTCACTACACTCGCTACCTGCGATCGTATGTTGTCCACAGGACGTGCATTTGCGTTGCAGTAATCCTGTCTGAACAGGAGTGAAAGATGATTTGGCTTGAGTTTGGGTGAGCGATCGCCAGTTCATCGGTCAATCCTCCAATTAGCCCTCACCAGGCAATATGTGAATTATTGATGTTCCAACAAAGGGAATCTCAATAGTTTTGAGTGAACATACTCCACCCTTTTTGCAAATCTCAAACAGTCCGTTAAACCAAGAATCAAGAAATATTGCATCCTCATCCACCTGATTCTTGATTTTTGTGAGGCTTGCCGACGCACTCCGTAAAGCACCAGCAATACGCTCCAAATCTTGAGAGGCTGCAAATAGAGTCGCTAGTTCAGCGGTACCAAAAGTTGCTGCTGCGATCGCGGCGCTCGCCTTCGGGTCATTCAGAATCGACTCGGCTGCTTTTTGCTTCGCCTCCGCCTCCTTCAGCGCAGCGGCAACCCGCTTCAACTCGTTGCCCAGATCAACTTTAAGACTACGAAGTGTATTGCTTAACTCCGTAATACTGGAAGCAGCCTGCCCAGCTGTTAATGGGTCATTGGCGGCACGGAAAAATTTAACTTGCTGCTTGGTCAATTGATCCGAAAAGGGGAAA
>JBAUTA010001290.1:0-3685 GCA_049581985.1 Kovacikia sp. | reverse complement strand
GGAGTAATTGAAGCAAAATTGTTAATGAGAAGGAGAATTCTTAAAAGCTTTACCCTATAAAGATTTTAGAACTTTGTTCATCTGTGAAAATTTATGTGCCAGATTGTGCAATTTTCATTTGACTATTCAAAATAGCCACTTAACCCTGTTTTGTATTCCCCTGCACCTTAAACCCCATTTTTAACCTTTGATATAAACTACTTTACAAACTACTAAATCATTTTTTCTCTTGATTAATCGCCAATAGGTCTTCAAGTCCCAACGGGGGATTCTTTCGGCCAGGTAAAGTAAAACGTTGTGCCTTGATCAAGTTCAGACTCTAACCGAATCGTCCCTGTTTCGGTTTCAACAATTTTTTCAACAATTGCTAACCCAACGCCCGTGCTGTCTGGATCATTGTTGCGGTTTCCAGTCTGGAAAATTTTAAAAATATTCTCTTGATTTTCGATTGCTATCCCTGGCCCGTCATCCGCTACGGCAAACTCATAAAAATCGCCTCGATCTTCAACACTAATGTCAATTGATCCATCGATCCGATCATGATGTTTAATGCCGTTGCTAATTAGGTTGGCAAACACCTGAAATAGCAACAAAGATTTTGTATATAAGATTGGTAGATTTGGCGTGAGTGTAATGGTAAATGTGGAAGGAGGTGCCACAGAATCAATCACCTCAATCAAGAGTTTTTCCACATCCACTTGCTCAATCAGGGTATCCGTTCGCCCCACACGTGCATAGTTGAGCAGGCCATTAATCATGGCCTCCATCCGATAGACCCTGTTTCGCAACAGCAACATTTGATTTTGAGTGTCTGGAGATAACGAGCCTTCTAAATCTTCTTCGATCCATTGTGACAGATTAGAAATAGCGCGTAAGGGGGCTTTTAGATCATGAGAAACAACATGGACAAAATTGTTGAGTTCGCTGTTGCGTTCTTCTAGTTCAGCTTGGACAGATTGCAGCTCGGTAATATCGGTATTGGTGCCAAACCAGCGCAAAACCTGTCCGTCTGCGTTCGTAATTGGGATGGCCCGAGACAAAAACCAACGGTACTTACCATCTTTGGCGCGCAATGGAAATGTATCTTCCCAGGGCTGCTCTGCTTCTATCGCTTGGCGGAACCGCTCAACCACTCGTTCGAGGTGATCGGGATGATGGACTTGTTGCCATTTCCATCCCAGCATCTGAGCCAATGTCGTGCCCGTATAATCAAACCAGCGACGGTTATACCAAACAACCCCGCCGTTTGAGTCTGTTATCCACGCCAGCTGAGTGATGTTATCTGCCAGGGTGCGAAATCGTTCTTCGCTCTCTATTAATGCCGCTTCTGTCTGTTTGCGCTCGGTAATGTCTTGCACCATTCCCATCATACGAAATGGTTCACCATCCTCTCTAAAGTAACAACGTCCATAGCCTGCCACCCAACGCTCAGTCCCATTATCCTGAATCACTCGATATTCTTTAGAGAAGTCGGACTTTGTTGCTTTGGCTTTCTCAAGGGCTGCTTCAGCTTTCGCCAGGTCTTCTGGATGTACCTTGCTTGCCCAGTCTTCGTAGCTCCGATCTGGATTGCCCGGTTGATAGCCCCATAAAATTTCGTGATTGGTGCTCCAAGTCAATTTGTTGGTTTCTAAATGCCATTCCCACGATCCCATGTTGGCTGCGTCCATTGCCAGTGTCATGCGTTCTGCATAATCTTGGATTTGAACCATTGATTTTTCTAGTTCAGCAGTGCGCTGTGCAACTCTTAGTTCAAGGTCTTGATTGAGTTGACGAACTTGAGCCTCTGCCTGTTGACGATCGCGAATTTGTTGTGTTAATTCAGCATTAACTGCGGACAATTGAGCCGGACTCGGAAGGGTTAAAGCCTGAGGCATCAACTGCACTAGCGAGATAGCGGTATAGAGAGAAACGAGAGCGGTTAATGCTTTGAGTGCCCCCGCTAGCCAGTATGTCGGGTGCCAAAGCGTCCAAACCTCCATTAAATGAGTTGTGCCACAGGACACGATAAACGCACTAAAAAGCAAAAAGATCCAATCAAAGGGTAAATCCTTCCGTTTTTGGACAAAATAAACTAGCGTGATCGGAATTGAGTAGTACGCTAAAGCAATAATTGAGTCAGATAAGATGTGCAGCCACACTAACTGTGGTTGCCAAAGGTAACAGTGGCCATGAGGAATAAAAGAGCCAGATGACCACAGGTTTTCTACCGAACCTAACATGGACAGTCCTCCTATCTGGTCTTAGATCTTAATAGTACCTATCTTTCCTTCCCCCACCTATATCGCTCTAAAATGTACACCCTCAACAAAATGTACTATTTTGTCGAGGGAGGTGGATGAGATGTACGGTAGAATAAGGGTTTTAGCCTGATGCGTTAGGTCAAACTCTCGACAAAATGATGGGCGACCGCAAACATTTAACGGGGATTGAGGTAGAGCGGCTGATTGCGGCGATTAAGGGGAACCGAAATGAGAATCGCTGATCCTTGATGTATCGACAGAAAACTATTGCAGGGTGCTTGTAGAGGGTGTCAGTTTTTGCGGCGCGAGGCGGTAGCCCATAGCATTCATGATTGCGTTCACGCTGCTGAATTGCGGGTTTCCATTTTCCGAAAGGGCTTTCTGCAAACCTTTTCGGCTGAGACCGGAGACTTCGGCAATCAGGCTGACACCCTTGACGCGACTGACAATCCGCAGAGATGACAGTAGTGCAGCAGCATCGCCGCTTTCTGCATATTCATCGAACAGAACGGTAATGTAATCATCAATTTCATCAGGGTGCTTACGGAGATAGTCTTCTGTCACCTCGCTCAGCGTTCTAAAGTTGCTCATGGCTTAGATACCTCTGCCAATAGACTTTTGCCTGTTGAATGTCTGTGTCCTGACTGCTTTTGTCCCCACCACACAGCAGCACCACCAGATTATTGCCGCTTTCACCGAAATAAACCCTGTAGCCGGAACCGAAGAATAGACGTAACTCGCTCACCCCTTCTCCAACTGGCTTGCAGTCGCCAAAATTGCCCTGTTCCAAACGGGTAAGCCGAGCAAGAATGCGTTTGCGGGTCATGCCATCCCGTAGCCCATCCAGCCATTCGGTGAAGGGTTCTTGTTCATCGGGTGTCGCATAAACAATAACCCGTTTCGGCGATGGATTTGTCACGCTGTCATACTTTCCAGCTTACATTATAGCGAACTATAGTTCGCAACCGTTGCAACTGCAATAGGTTGAATGCGTTGAAGTGATTTTGCTGACATCTGACAATTTCTTAGCTTGAAGAAGAGAGAGAGTTTTTCTTCGCCAGAATCTTGCACAAAATGATTCACTTTGTGTAGGTTCTTAAGACCCGTTCGATACTAGATATGGCTTTTAAAATTGTCTCTTAGAGTGAACCTCCAACAAAACAATAAACTACTGAAAAGCACTTCCAGGATCGAGGTCGAGAAGCTTTTCGATGCTATTAAGGGCTGTTAGTGCTTCACGAAGATATCGTTTCATTTATGTCTCACGAATGAATATGTAAGGCTACGATCTGCCATTGGGTTATGAGCAAAGGCCGGAAGTTCAATTCTTGCTCCAGAACTCAGCTCTTTAGATAACTCATTCACAATTGCAAGCAATTGTGGACATCCTGAATTGAGCGCATATAGGTGCAACTGAGCAAATGAAGATAAGCTATCCATTT
>JBAUTA010001289.1:0-4867 GCA_049581985.1 Kovacikia sp. | reverse complement strand
CTTCTCCCCCACCCGCCTCTTCTCCCCCACCGTCTGCCGCTCCTGCCGCGACTTCTACCGATCTCTTTGCGGGTGGTTCTGACTCTCTCGTTGCCCGCACGGTGGGACATGCCGAAGGCACACGTACCCCCGATGGCAGCAAAACCCGTGCCTATCAGGGACACGTTGACCCTGGCAATGGGGTCTGGAATTTGGGTAGCTTTTCCTTCCAGCATTGCCGCGAATACAATTGCTCCACACCCGAACAAGCTGACGAGCATCAACTCAAGCGGTTGCAGGGGCAGTCGGAAAAGCTGGAGCAAAAGACTGCCGCCCTTGGGATTGCCATGTCTTTACTGGAAGAATTGAATGGGATTGATCTGGCAAATCAAGCGCCCCTCGCTGCCTTGGGCACGCCAGGGTATGCGGATTGGCTCAAAAAAGCACGGGATAAGGGACTAACCGGGTCAGAGGCGGTTCTGTGGGCACGGGTACAGTCCTATTGGGACCCCAACCGAAATTCCTGGAATGCCCCTGGATTAGGTAATAGCGAGGATCGGATTACCCATGACCAGAATCGCCGCCTGATGGCGATCGCCGGTGCCCTGGATATCTATCAGCAGCAGGTCGCTGCTGGCAAGATTACCCCAGAGCCAAAGCCCAAAGTAGCCTCGAAACCTCCAGAGGAAAAGACTGCTGACCGGATTATTTTTCAGGATTTGCAGTAGTCGAGTCCTTGGGAACAGTAGTTGGATGCCATCAAACTAAAGATGATTTTGGGGGGGGCGGGGTGTAAACCTCTCCGCCCCGTTTCCCTCTGGCGGGGTTATTTTTTAAACCGGGAGTCGTCTTAATCTTTCTTTAATCTTTTTCTTGTCGCTTGTTAACCAGGTTGCCTCGAAGGTTCGGTTATTCTAACAGGGGAACCTCTGCTGTAAAGAACTGCAAGCTTACTGCCCCGCCTATGGCTACACTATTTGATCTACTGATGAAGGGTGGCCCGACCATGATCCCAATGGCGGGTCTGTCGATCGCGACGGTTTCTTGTGCTTTGGAGCGGGGTTGGTTTTGGTTTCAACTCATGCAAGGGGAAGAGCGGGTTGCCCATGATGTGTTGGCAGCATCCCGCTACAGCTTAGAAGAAGCGCGGCTGATCGCTGAACGGCACCAATCTACCCCTATGGGTCGGTTTTTGTTGGCTCCCCTGCGGTTAAATCAACCAACCCCAGAAACCTTTAACCTGGCTCTGGAGTCGGCGGGCGAACAGGAGTTTGTTCACATGCGAAAGGGCGACAAACTTCTGGAAACCGTGGTTGCGATTGCTCCCCTGCTGGGGCTGTTGGGAACCGTCACCGGATTGATTGTGACCTTTATGAACCTCAATATTGGCGGTAGTGCGGGAGGCTCAGGGGATGTGTCCAAGGCCGCCGGGGGAATTGCTGAAGCACTCATTACTACCGCTACCGGGATGATAGTTGCGATCGTCTCGCTGGCGGCTTTTCGCGTTTCTGTAACGCTCCAAACCCGTCAGATGGATTACTTTTCTAAGGTTGGAAGCGAATTGGAACTCATCTATCGCCAAATCTGGTATGAACCCGCTTCAGTGGATGGGGTACGCCTGGAGCCAGCCATTTCGTCTTCCCTTAAATAGTCCCTGGTGAGCAATCCCTGGGAAGCAGGTTGGCGTTGTTAAAGCTCAGCAGGGGAGTAGGGTGTTGATCCGTCAGGGGGGCTACTGCCCGCCTGCGTTTAGGCCGAAGCTTTCTCTATTTCTAAAATCCTTAGACAACTCATCACGTATTACACTTTTGTGAGTCAGCGGAGCATGAAATTTAAATCTAGGCAGCAAGGATCACAGATGCCAGAGGTGAATTTGGTGCCAATGATGGATGTGATCATGGTGATTCTGACCTTCTTTATCATCGTTTCCATGACCTTGACCAACTTTCAGTCGGTCGAGGTGCCGCTTCCCACGACTGATAAGGGAATTAGCAAAGATAAACCACCGGATCCGATGATTATTGGCATGAATCGCCAGGGGCAGATATTGCTCAATAATCAAACCCTGAGCGACGCTCAATTGGCCCAACAGATCGTCACCTATTTGGAAAAAAATCCTAAGGGCGCGGTGGTTCTGAAGGCAGACAAAGGGTTGCAATACGAGAAGGTGGTTCAAATTTTGGGCACTTTACGAGATGTGGGGGGCGATCGCGTTTCGTTGGCGATCGAATAGCTGGATCACTGCGGTTTGTCGGTCCAGATGACGACGATCGTGCCGGTCGTACCCTTGACAACGCTGAGGTAGCCTGTAAATGAACCTTTCTTCAATTCGTAAAGATTGCCGCCCCCGTAGGTGCCTGTAGGCGTAACCCGATCAAATTTTGTCTTGGCTTCTGCAACGATCTCTGCTTCTCCCTGTGCTTCTGCAATGCGGGCACTGTAGATGCCCATCACATAGGTTTGGTTTGAGGGGTTTGCCGGATCGGATTGAAAAAATGCTGCGGCATTGGCACCGAGATCGAGCGGAGTCGGGTCCAAGGTTGCACTCCCTCCCGTGGGCGGCGCAACCGCATCCAATAGTCCCTGGAGTTCTGCAGGAATCTGGGCAACAGGTCCAGTCTTGATTTTCCCTAACTTTGCCTTGTTAATTCTATCGGCGGTCACAAAATACACAGTCAAGGGAGGATCCGCCAGGATGCTCAGGTAAAACGGTTGCCCGGCCTTGATGACCCGATAAATTTTTTCCCCGGAATTGTCAGTATCAACTTCGAGCTTATATTTGTTTGCAGGTAACGACTTCTCGAAATGGGCGACAACGGCTGAAAAACTGTCGTTTGTGAAGCGACAGATGTCTCCAGTTTTGCCATAGCAATTGGGTTGAGCATTGGGATAGTGGGGAAAATTTGCTAAGACATCGTTTGTTTGAGCAGCTGCATTTTCAGCCGGAGTCGCAGGTTTGGACGGCGCAGCAATCGGGGGTTTGGGGCGATCGACCTTTGCTTTCGGAAGGTTCCGTTGTACCTTTGGACGCAGTTGGGGCTGAGCCTTTGAAAGTTGGGTGAGTTTAACCGCCTCATCCTTCTTTTCCAGCTTTGGCTTACTTTGCTGCCCTGACAAGGGAAAAAATAGGACCAATGCATGAAGCCCGATCGCCAGAAACACCATCGGCTTAATCAGAAGTCGGATTGGGAAGGGTACGGATTCAATCCTGGAAATTTTGAGTGAGAACTGCTTATTCATAAAGTCAATTTGACGTTCTGCATCCATCCATTCAGGTCAGACATTGCCGCCGCTCTCAAAGCCCGATCTCATTGCTAATATTATCTCAGGGCTGGGGCAATGGGGAATCAGGAGTCCTATTAAGGGTTTGCGAAGGTATCGAATGGGAAGCGGAGTCAGGCTTTAAGAACGATTCGGATGTTACTTGGAGATTAGAGATGGCTAAGGTCTTTACAGGTAAGGTGGTTATTCCGGGCGATCGCATCAACGAGTATCTGGAGTTGATGAAACAAGCCGAAGCAGCCAGGGAACCTTTCCGGCAATCGTTGGAACGATTGAATGAGGAATTTGGTGAGTTTCTAGCAACAAAGTATGTTGCCAAAACGGTGCGGAAGCATACGGGTATTGTTGATTTATTTATTCACTTTATTTGTGGCTACACCGATGTAAATGCCCTTGAAGAAATTACCAAAGGCATGGTGAATAGCCATTTCAGAAGTTGGTATAAACGTAAAGTTATGGATTCGGCCAGCGAAAGCGATCTGCGCGTGGCACTGAAAAAGTTTTTCCAATTCCTGGCATCCGAGAAAGGGATGACCTATCAGAAGGTACTCGATTCCCTCAAATGATCGGGGGACGATTCTACAAGATACTCCTATAGCAGTCCTATTAACCCGGCAACTGTTGTGACTACATTTACCGGATTAATATGCCCAATGGCGATTTGTCCAGTATCCAGGTGGATAGGATTCGCTTGGCAATTTATGATTAAGAAACCTATGTCGAGGCGTTTTATGCAGTCCACGACCACCAGCCCAATCCGTTGGACGATTTATGACTTAGCGATTTTTGAGGGCGATCGCGCCAATCGCTATGAAATTATTGATGGAGAATTGTTTGTGACCAGGGCACCGGATTGGAAACATCAAGCGGTTTGTATCAACGTTGGAACTGTGCTGAAGCTGTGGTCTGATGAAAGCGGCTTGGGTCAAGCGGCGGTTAACCCTGGTATTATTTTTTCAGAGTCGGATAATGTCATCCCCGATGTCGTTTGGGCGAGTCATGAGCGGTTGGGTCGGCTACTGGATGATGCAGGGCATCTCACCGCTGCCCCGGAACTGGTGGTGGAGGTGCTGTCTCCGGGGAAGCCAAATGAACGGCGCGATCGGGAAGTCAAGCTAAAACTGTATTCTGTTCGAGGGGTGTTGGAATACTGGATTGTGAATTGGCAAGAAAACCGGGTTGAGGTGTATCGCCGCGAGAAGGCGGTTTTAACGCTGGTCGCAACGCTTTACAGTCAGGATGAACTGACCAGTCCAATTCTGCCGGGTTTTAGCTGTTTGGTGAGCAAGCTTTTCTAAGTAAACAGGCTCAAGTCGTTGAATACGATCGCTATTAACCTGGCAATGTTTGATCTGGCATCCCGAACTGCCCTCATCGCCCAACCCCTTCTCCCATAAAAGGAGAAGGGGAGCCGGATTGGAAGTCCCCTCGCCTATTTTGAGAGAGGGATTAAGGGTGAGGGCAAATGTAGTCACAACAGTTGCTGGATTAATATGCCCAATGGCGATTTGTCCAGTATCCAGGTGGATAGGATTCGCTTGGCAATTTATGATTAAGAAACCTATGTCGAGGCGTTTTATGCAGTCCACGACCACCAGCCCAATCC
>JBAUTA010001288.1:0-1788 GCA_049581985.1 Kovacikia sp. | reverse complement strand
TTTATCGCTAGTAATCCTGATTCTAGAGAACAGAAACGAGCATTAGCAGCGATGATGTGGATTGAGGGTTTACCCCCTTCTAAAATTGAGAGAATCTTGAATGTATCACCTTCATTCGTTAGTAAATATAAATTAAGATTTATTGAATTTGGAATTGATGGATTAAAGCTTGGATATAAAGGTTCAAAAGCCTATCTAAATCCTGAAGAACATAAGAAGATACTTGAGTATTTAAACTCTAAATCATATTGGAATCTTCAGGAATTTAGAGAATATATAGAAGATGAATATGATGTCATATTTAAATCATTGCAAAGTTATTACGATCTACTGAATGAAGCAGGCATTAGCTGGAAAAAGACTCAGAAGAAGAATCCCAAAAAGGATGACGATCTAGTCTTAAAAAAAAAGAAGAAAATAGAGGAAATCCTAGAAGCCAATCGAGATGAGATTGAAGCTGGAAAGCTTATAGTCTATATGATTGACGAATGTCATCTCTTATGGGGTGATGTCTGTGGATATGTCTGGGGGAAGACTGATATTCGAATAGAAGTACCAATGACAAATATGAGAAAAAGGCAAACATATTTTGGTGCGCTGAACTATCTGACAAAACAATTCTTTGTTCAAGAATATGAGTCTGGAAATTCAGAGAATACTATTTTATTTTTGAAGTTTCTACAAAGCCTACATCCAGGAACAAAAATGTTAATTATTTGGGATGGAGCAAGTTACCATAAATATGGTGAAATGCCTGAGTATCTTAGAGAAGTCAATCAAGCCTTGGAGGAATCAGATTGGGTGATCACTTGTGAATTATTTGCACCTCATGCACCAGAACAAAATCCTGTCGAAGATATTTGGTTACAGGCTAAAAGATTTCTTCGAGAGTATTGGTATCTCTGTGTTACATTCCCAGCGATTAGAGAACTATTTATGCTTGTAACTCATTATCAGTATTTTGCATTCTCAAAGTTAGATTTGTATGGAACATTTGCTCAAAAATCTGAATTGTTGCCAGCCTAAATTGCTTTTTAGAAGGTAGATCTATCTTTAGATGATTTAGGACTGCTATATCAACTCAACTATCTACAATCTACAGCATTGCACCAGCAATTAGCTAAACCCAAGGTAAGCCGTATTGCTAGAAGCAAGGTTATCAGCCATATTACTTACTGTAAACCCAGTCCTTCCTTGCGGGGTAATCAGCAACTCTCCGGTGCCAAAGCCCGTATTGCCAGCAATCCCATCTCCGATGCGAAACTCGGTGTTCGTCCCCAGCTTTACTACATCAATGTCGGCAATACCGCTGAATGAAAGCAGGTCTCCTCCCTTAGCACGGACAAACTCCTTCACTACATCGCTGCCGTCCCCTCTGGTATAAAACACTGTATCGGGACTGTTGTCATTGTTGCCAAGAGAAAGGGTGTCGTTACCCTTGCCACCTGTCAATAGGTCACTCCCTAAACCGCCGACTAGACTATCGTTGCCGTTACCCCCAAGAAGAGTATCGTTTCCGATGCCGCCTGTGAGGGTATCGTTCCCATCACCGCCATCCAGGATACTGCCAGCGCTATTGGCAATCAGGATGTTATCTAAGGTATTTCCGGTTCCGCTAATAGCGTTAGTTCCAGTCAGAGTCAGATTTTCCAAGTTATCGCCTAACGTCCAACTGACAGAGGATTTAACGGTATCTGTCCCTTCGCTTGCTAGCTCAGTAACAATGTCGCTGGTGCTATCGACAATATAGGTATCGTTGCCTGCACCGCCAATTAGGGTGTCATTCCC
>JBAUTA010001287.1:0-4458 GCA_049581985.1 Kovacikia sp. | reverse complement strand
ACTTAGTGCATACCCATCCCTTAATTTTGGAAGAAGGACTGGGGTTTTACCTATTTCCCAGAGCGATCCCCGATAGCATGAGCACAGGTTTAGGGGTAGTTTTGTAACCGCTGTAAATATTAGTGCCCAATTCCAGTATTTTTGCGGCATATTTGGGGAATTGCTGTTAACATGCTGCTTGCAAGAACTGCGTAGAGCCGCAGACGTGTGGGTCGAGGAAGCCAGTGAAAGATCGGAATCAACCTTCTCTTCAGACAACGCCAATCCATTCAGTGCTCAGAAAACTTCCGAGCCAAAGGAAATTCCGCTGGCTTTGGTTAGTGTTTGGGCTGGTCGGTGTGGCAATGGTTTCGGCAACAGCGGGGGCGCTTTTTGCCGTTACCTTGTCAAGTACACCATTGATGCAGCGGAAGCTCAGCCCTGAGGAAGCAGCCGTTTTTTCAAAGGGCGATCGCATCTCTACCAGCGCTAATCTCCAGTTACCAGAGCTAACCCGTCCGGTTAATGTTCTGGTTATGGGGGTCAAAGTTTTGACCACAGATATTTCTAACCCGCCAGCAGAGTTAAAGAATCTAAAGTATCAGGCTCTCGTTAATTCCTTTGATGGGTTAACAGATACGATGCTGCTGCTCCGGTTTAACCCTGAAGACAAGAAACTGGTTGTCCTCTCAATCCCCAGGGACACGCGGGTGCAAATTCCTGGCTATCGGGTTGCCAAAATTAATGAAGCCAACGTGGATGGTGGCCCTGCCCTGGTTGCCAAAACCACCAGCGAACTTCTGGGTGGAATTGGCATCGATCGCTATGTCACGATTAATGTTCAGGGGGTGCAAGCCCTGGTCGAAGCCCTTGGTGGCGTTAGCGTCTATGTCCCCAAGGACATGAAGTACCAGGACGACAGCCAGCATTTATATATCAATTTGAAGGCCGGTAGACAACACCTGAACGGCGATCAAGCACTGCAACTGCTGCGGTTCCGCTATGACGAGTTTGGAGATATTGGACGGATCCAACGCCAGCAGATGGTCATGCGGGCACTGATGGAACAATCCCTCAATCCGGCAACCCTGACCCGCTTACCGAAGATTCTGTCAGTCGTCCAAACCCATATTGATACCAATCTGAGTGTAGAAGAACTGGTTGCTCTGGTTGGCTATGCAACCCAGATCGATCGCGCCAAGGTGCAAATGCTCGTAGTGCCAGGAGATTTCAGTGAGCCAGGGCAATACGATGCCAGCTATTGGTTACCCAACTACAGCAAAATTGGAACAATGATGGCGCAGTACTTTGAACGCAATTCCGGGGCGATCGCCAGCACTCCTTCCCGTTCTCAAAAGATTTCCATTCAAGACAGTACCCGTTCTGTTGGCGCAACCCAGGCACTAATTAATACCTTAAGAAAAATTGGCTATGCCAACACGTCTGTCGATTTACCCTATAGTGAACCCTTGAGAATTACCCGCATTGTTGCCCAGCAGGGAGATGAATCAGGTGCAGAGGCAATTCGCCGCTCCCTTGGCTTTGGGGAAGTCCGGATTGAAAGCACCGGTGATCTCACCTCCGATATTACAATTCAACTGGGGCAGGATGGGGTGCAAAAACTGAAGTCTGGTAAACCCGTGAATTAGGGAAATGGTTAGTGAGATCGATTTAAACGGTACTCGTTGCCCATTTACCCCACCGCCTGCGGCCCCTTCCCTCGGCCAGGCGAGGTTGGGAGGGGTCTGATCGCTGGCACCTTCCCCCTGCTCCCTCACCCCTTACTTCCGTGCTGAGCCTCCAACCTCTACGATTCAACATCCAAACTGGGGTCAAAACTCTCAGCCATGTCCTGTTGCTTTGTTTTCTCAGTCTCAGTTTGATGCTGTTATCGGGCTGTCAGTCCTTCCAGTCCGTGGCAGAAGAGGTCGTTCACCTAACCCTCTGGCAGGGAGTTAATCCACCGCCCAATCGGGAAGTCCTGCAAAAATTAGTCGATCGGTTTAATCAAGACCATCCCACAATTCAGGTGGAATCCCTCTACGTTGGGCAGGGAGATCAGCAGTTACCCAAAATTCTGGCGGCGATCGTGGGAAATGCAGTTCCCGATCTGCTCTGGTATGCACCCATGCTTACCGGACAACTGGTAGAACTGGATGCCATCCATCCCTTAGACAACTGGTGGCGTGATTTGCCCATCCGAGAACAGATTGATCCCGCCCTGCTCGAAAGCATGAAGCTGGAGGGTCACATCTGGTCAATTCCGTTTGGCACCAACAACGTCGGAATCTTCTACCGTCCCAGCCTGTTTCAAGCAGCAGGCATTACCAAACCGCCCACCACCTGGGATGAACTGCGCCAGGTAGCCCGCCAACTAACCCGCGATCTAAATGGAGATGGACGTCCCGATCAGCATGGAATGCTCTTGCCCCTTGGGAAAGGCGAATGGACCGTATTTACCTGGTTGCCCTTTATGTGGAGCGGGGGAGGAGAGTTAATCCAGCAGACGGGGAGCGGGGAAAAGCGTCCGGCGGCAGAAACTGGAAGGCAGAAGGTAGAAGATGATTCGATGCCCCCAATCCAAAATCCAACATACACCGTTGATCTGACTAATTCGGGGGCGATCGCAGCCCTCGATCTCTGGCGTAATTTAATCCAGGATGGGTCGGCAATTTTGTCTGGCCCAGAGCGGGGGTACGAGTTGGATAACTTTCTGGCGGGTAAGGTGGCCATGCAGCTGACGGGACCATGGACGATCGGTCAGTTACAGGGAACCGGAGCTGATTTTGCGGTGATGCCAATTCCCGTGGGGGTGGAGCAAGCAACAGCCGTGGGGGGAGAAAATCTATATGTGATGAAAACAACGCCAGAGCGGGAAAAGGCAGCCCTTACCTTTGCCGCGTATGTGCTGAGTGAACCGTTTCAGACCCAATGGGCAATTGGAACGGGCTACTTGCCTGTCAATTTGAAGTCACGCCAGAGTGCTGAATATCAGGTATTTAAGGCAAAACAGCCTGCGGTGGATGTATTTCTAAACCAGGCGAAGTACGGCCGATCGCGCCCCATCTTCCCTGGCTATAATCGAATTTCTGAAAATTTAGGACGGGCGATCGAGGCAACCCTGATGGGCCAAAGCCCGCCCCTAGACGCTCTCCAAACCTCGCAAAAAAGATTGGATTTAGTCTTCCAGAAGTAATATCAATAAAAAAAGCTGCCAATCCACATCTACCCAATGACCCTGGCAACAAGAGATTTAGCAGGGGTGGAATCCCTGCAACCTGGCCCCAATCTACCCTGTTCGCTATTTAAATTGGGTATTAATATCTGGTGCGTTTCTGCGTGGAAGTTCTCTGCGTGAAAATTCTGATGTTCCCTGGTTTAAACCCTGTTAAACTTACACCGCGCTAATCAGACTCGAAAATCTGTGAAAGGACTGTCTGAGAAAATATTCGTAGGCGGCTTTGTACTGGCACTGCTGATGCTAGCAGGTGTGAGTATGGAGGCATACCTAAACATCCAAAAGTTGATTGAGAGCCGCAAATCCGTTGAACATACCCACCAAGTCTTAGAGCAATTTGACAACATTCTGCTGGGCCTGGAAGATGCTGAGAGAGGGCGGCGCGGCTACGTTTACTTGCAGAACGATCGCGAGTTGGAAATCCTCCGGCTTGGCATTCAAGAAACCAATCGTGCCACTGCAGGGGTGCGCCAACTAACCCGTGATCATCCAGATCAACAACGCCGTCTGGATGAACTAGAGCCAATTGTGGCGAAAAGACTCGCGCTTCTACAGAAATTCGTGGACTTGCGACAAAAACAGGCTGATCCGTCCATTCAGACTGCCATTCTAAAACAGACCCTGATCTTGCAGCAGGAAATTAAAGCCAGGCTGAAAGTAATGGAGACTACCGAACAGATCCTGTTGCAGCGGCGGTTAGCCTTAACAGACGCCAGCATTGAACGGGCTACCCTGGTCAATGGAATTGGCTACTGCTTAAGTTTTAGCCTGCTAGGGGGGACATTTTTTCTGCTTCGAAACCAAATTCGGGTTCGGAAACAGGCTGAGCTGGCAGTGCAAAAATATGCAGAGGATATTTACGATCTTTACAATCAGGCTCCCTGTGGCTATCACTCCCTGGATGCGGAAGGCACGCTGATTCGCGTCAATGATACCGAGCTAGGCTGGTTGGGGTATACCCGTGATGAAGTAATTCAGAAGAAAAAATTTGTTGACCTTGTCACACCCGACAGTTCACGGATTTTTCAGGAAAGCTTCTTCAAATTTAAAGAACAAGGCTGGATCAGTGATTTAGAGTTTGAGCTTGTCCGCAAAGACGGCACGATTTTTCCGGTTAGTCTGAGTGCCACTGCCATCAAAGATGAGGCAGGTAATTTTGTCATGAGCCGCTCGACGCTGTTTGATATCCACGATCGCAAACGCGCTGAAAACGAGCGTCAACTGGCACAGACAGCACTCCA
>JBAUTA010001286.1:0-2915 GCA_049581985.1 Kovacikia sp. | reverse complement strand
GCTGAATGCAAAGACCCTGGCAAAACCTGACCCTCCCAATCCGGTCCATTCTTGCTTGGAAATCTCCTTAAGCCCTGGGGTAGAGGCTACTGTATATACATATCTTGTCTTAAACCCAATCCTCTGCCGGGGAACTTCCCCCCCCGAAAGGGTCTGGAGTAATGAGTTCGAGGCCAATGTAACGAGAATCCAGGGAAATCAGTCAAGCCCGATGTACCCCAAGCTTGAACCTGGGATGGAAGCCAGGTCCTGATCACAGCCTCAGCCTCGAAATGCAAGCCGGGATTTCGTTTGGAGGGCGATTGGGGGTGGGTTTGCCTTGACCCAGACTTGTGTATACACGGTAGGGGGTAGGGGGGGAAACCCCTTCTACCCTACTCCAAAACATTCGTTTGGGTCTACCAGGGCTACTCAAACATATTCAACTGTTCAATCGGTTGATCTGCCTGGTCAGAGTTGCCGTTCTTTTCTCGCACAGAGCTACCTGTTTGACTGCTCTTTCGCAATCCCACGGCAATCTTGCTGTGCTTTTCAATCTGGGTCATGACCTGGCGTGCTCGCTGAATCACAGAGGCGGGTAAGCCTGCCAGGCGTCCAGCTTCGATGCCGTAGGAGCGATCGGCTCCCCCCGGTTGCACTTTATGCAGAAACACGATCTGATCCGGCAGTTCTTTGACGGTTACCTGATAATTTGCCACATTGGGCAAGATCGATGCCAGTTCATTCAGTTCGTGATAGTGGGTGGCAAAGATCGTGCGGGCAACGATTTCAGTTGCTAGATGCTCTGCCACTGCCCAGGCGATCGATAAGCCATCGAAGGTTGCCGTTCCCCGTCCAATTTCATCCAGCAAAACGAGCGATCGCAGGGTGGCGTGGTTCAAAATGTTCGCTGTTTCATTCATCTCCACCATGAAGGTAGATTGCCCCGTTGCCAGATCATCGACGGCTCCGACGCGGGTAAAGATGCGATCACATACCCCCAGGGTCGCTGCCTGGGCTGGAACAAAGCTGCCCACCTGGGCCATCAGTTGAATTAATCCTACCTGCCGCAGGTAGCAGCTTTTGCCGCTGGCATTGGGACCGGTAAGGACGATCAGATCGGGCGTCGGAAAGGGGGAGGGAGTTTGGGTTGAAGCGGCCTGCTGCCCTCTGTCTGCGGCCGTTTCTACCCCTACCCCCTGCCAGCTACTACTTACCACCGGATTCCCCAATCCGGTCGAATTTGGCACAAAAAATCCTACTGGAAGGGTCTGCTCTACAACGGGATGGCGACCTTCTAAAAGGGTAATCTCACGGGTGGGGGTAATCTGGGGACGGCAGTAGCCCTGGTAAATAGCGACTTCTGCGAGTCCAGCCAGGACATCGGCAGCAGCGACTGTGCGGGCAACATTGCGGATCCGTTCTGCGTGTTCACCCACCTGCGATCGCAGTTCCGAAAAGATCTCATATTCCAGCCGATTCAGGTCTTCCCGCGCCAATAGAATTCGGTTTTCCCGCTCTTTCAGATCCGTAGTGATGTAGCGTTCTTCGTTGGTCAGCGTTTGTTTGCGATCGTATTCCTTGGGTACCTGATTCGCTTTGGTGCGAGAAATGCTGAGGTAGTAGCCAAAGGTTTTGCTGTAACCGACTTTGAGCGATTGAATTCCAGTGCGTTCCCGCTCCACCAGTTCCAGGTTTTTGATCCACTCCTGGTCTGCATCTACCTGTTGCCGGAGCTGATCCAGGTGGAGGTTGACCCCAGCCCGAATCAGATTGCCTTCTGTTAAATAGAGGGGGGGCGAGTCCACCAGATGGGCGTGCAGCGTGTGACCCAGTTGCTCTAGAACTGGTGGCACTTGTTGTAACTGCTGCAAACAGCGGGAGTTGGCAGTCTCTACCAGGCGTGAGAGATCGGGTAATCGAGCTAGGGAATCTGCCAACGCAACCAGATCGCGGGCGTTCGCAGTTCCAGAGCCAGCCCGACCTGCCAGCCGTTCCAGATCGTAAATTTGCTTCAGCAGGCGTTGTAGATTCTGGCGCAGGGGGCCATTCTTAACCAGTTCTTGAATGGTGTCCTGGCGATCGCAAATCTCCTCCAGGTTCAGCAAGGGTTGCAACAGCCAACGTCGCAGGGCTCGACTGCCCATGGCTGTCACCGTCTTATCCAGGGCCCACAACAGCGACCCGTGAAACGTTCCATCCCGCGTTGTTTGGGTAATTTCCAGGTTACGCCGGGTCTGGTGGTCAATAATTAAGTACTCGCTCAGGGTATAGGTGTAGAGCGGTTGCAGGGGAACCTGGTGGAAGGAGGAAGAAGGGAGGAGGAAGGAGGAACCAGAACTGCCACTTTTATCCCTTCGCCTTTCGCTTTTATCCTTTTGCCCCTTGCCCTCTCCCTCCTGTCGTCCCCTCTCCGAGGTACTTTCCAGATATTCTACGACTCCCCCCGCAGCCCGCACCGCCAGCGGCAGATGCTCACAGCCCAGGCCTTCTAGCGATCGCACCTTGAAACGCTGCAATAGGCGATAGCGGGCTTCTGAGAGGACAAAGGCAGCCTGCGGCCGCAAGGTATAGCAAAACTGGGGCGGCAGACAATCCGGCAGATGTTCAGACTTTTCCCCTGGTCGCAGCAGGCTCATTAAATCCGGGGCGTTGGTTGGCACCAGCACTTCGGACGGCTGCAACCGCATCAATTCCTGGCTGAGTTGCTCCAGATCTTGGGATTGGGTCGTGAGAAATTCTCCGGTTGAAACATCTGCATAGGCCAATCCCCAATGGCTGCCTGCGATGACAATGGCTGCCAGAAAGTTATTGCGACGGGCATTCAACATGCCCTCTTCCAGAACCGTTCCAGGGGTAATCACGCGGGTAACTTCTCGTTGCACCAAGCGCCCCTGAACATCCGCAGCATCTTCTGTCTGGTCACACACCGCAAC
>JBAUTA010001285.1:0-3772 GCA_049581985.1 Kovacikia sp. | reverse complement strand
CAGCTTTTGTTGAAGGGCACCCTGCTACTTGCGATGATCGCCGTAGCCCGATTGGTTAGGACGGGGTGCAGGAATGAAACCTCTGGCTGGGGGCAACGTCTCCCCTGTTCCTTTAATCCTCTGGTCTGATTAACCTGGCGATGGCGATCATTCAAAATTTCAAATCAAAGTTTCAAATTTTTACCTATGTCCAAACTCCAAGCGCTGATTTTCGATGTTGATGGAACGCTGGCAGATACGGAGCGGGATGGGCATCGGATAGCTTTTAATCAGACGTTTGCTGAGGTTGGGTTGGGCTGGAGTTGGTCAATCGAGCTGTATCGAGAGCTGCTAGCGATCGCCGGTGGAAAAGAACGGATCAAGGCTTATATCCACCAGTACTGTCCAGAATTTGAGCCACCAGCAGATCTGCAGGGTTGGATTGCCAATCTGCATCAGGCAAAAACAAACCATTACCGACAGTTGGTTTTAAAGGGGGAAATCTCCTTACGGACGGGGGTGCGGCGGTTAATTGAGGAGGCTCGACAACAGCAAATCAGACTGGCGATCGCCACCACCAGTACCCTCGACAACGTCACGGCCTTGCTGGAAACGAACCTTGCACCCGATAGTCCCTCCTGGTTTGAGGTCATCGCTGCGGGAGACGTAATTCCAAACAAAAAACCGGCACCCGATATTTATAAATATGTTTTGCAGACCATGCATCTTCAGCCAGAGGAATGTTTGGCGATCGAAGACTCCCATCAGGGTTTAAAGTCGGCGACTCAAGCTGGCATTAAAACCGTAATTACATTGAATGCCTATACGCAAACTGATGATTTCTCTGGTGCAGCCCTTGTCTTAGATCATCTAGGAGAGCCTGGATTGCCCTTCCGAGTTCTGGGAGGCTCAGCGGGGACGGCGACCTACTTCAACGTTGCCCTAGCAAAATCCTTACTGGGAGATTACAGCCCTTTTCAAGGGTATGAGGCACAGTGAGGGTGCTTTGCGCCCCACGATGCCTCATATTTCTGTACTTCACCCAGGTGCAAACCGCTATAGGAAATTCAAAACCAGGAATCGAAAATTAAGAATGAACCCACGCTTACGGGTCATAAGCTTCCCTGTACAATAGGGTTTGTCATACCATTTTGATTGAAGAATGGCGATTGGAGATTGTGAAAGTCCTTACAAATAAGCCTTTCAGGAGATTATTTAGCCTCAATTCAATTTAAATCGGTATCTAGAGATCTGTAACAGGTTTTAATCAGGTGAGTTATTTTCAAACCCTTACTGCTCCCTACCCCCCCATTTCAACCGCTGATGAACAGGAGAATTGCTATGAGAGAAATTCTAATTAGCTTTGGAATTGTATTTGTTTGTTTCCTGCTGCTCATCGTGTCGCAGGTCAGCGGTAGTCGGAGTGCGGCGATCGCTGGTGAACTTCAAACCACAAAAGCTCCAGCCGTTGAAACGGTTGTAACTGCTCAAGATACTCCTTCGATTGCCCAACCCTTAATAGCGGAAGCCTCGACCGCTGCCCCAGCCCAAACTAAAGCAGGAGAGAATGCTGTGACAACAACCCCTTCTGGTTTGAAATACACTGATCTGGTAGAAGGAACTGGAGACACTCCCCAGTCGGGACAAAAGGTTACTGTTCACTACACGGGCACCCTAGAGGATGGCACTAAGTTTGATAGCTCCCGCGATCGGGGGCAACCGTTTGAGTTCAAAATTGGGGTCGGTCAGGTTATTAAAGGATGGGATGAAGGCGTCGGCTCCATGAAAGTTGGTGGTCGGCGTCAGCTTACGATTCCTCCCGATCTTGGCTATGGCGCGCGGGGTGTCGGTCCAATCCCCCCCAATTCCACCCTCCTGTTTGATGTAGAGCTATTGAAGGTTAGCTAAGGAATCGGGTCCTTGCCCATCTACCCCTCCCAACCTGCTCCCGCTAAAGGAAGGTTGGGAGGGGTTTAAGCTTGGTACGATAGCTATCGCTGCTTTAATGGTTGCGGTTGGGGGAGGCCAGGTTGCGGAACTGGGTAAATTGCGATTCAAACAGCAATTTGACGGTTCCTGTGGGGCCATTCCGGTGTTTGGAGATAATCACTTCGGCGATCCCGCGATCGGGGGTATCCGGGTTGTAATACTCATCCCGATACAACATCATGATCAGGTCGGCGTCCTGTTCGATCGCACCCGATTCCCTCAAATCTGACATCATCGGGCGTTTATTGGTACGAGCCTCCACGCCCCGGCTCAACTGGGACAGGGCAATCACCGGAACACTCAATTCCCGTGCCAACCCCTTGAGTGCCCGCGTCACCTTGGAGAGTTCCTGCACCCGGTTATCGCTGCCGCCTTCCATTAGCTGCAAATAGTCCAACATCACCAGCCCCAGGGCACCCCCTTGTTCGGCCTGAAGCCGTCGTGCCTTCGATCTCATCTCAGTAATGCTGATATTGGGGGTATCGTCAATAAACACAGGCAACTGGGAAAGGGTGCTGATCGCATGCCCCAGGGGTTCCCACTCATTCTGGCTAATTCGCCCAGCCCGCAGGCGTCCGCTCTCAATCCGCACCTCACTTGCCAGAAGCCGTTGCACCAGTTGCTCTTTAGACATTTCCAGGCTAAAAACGGCAACGGGTAATTTGTGAAATGCCGCAATGTTGCGGGCAATATTCAAAACAAAGCTCGTCTTACCCATGGAGGGTCTGCCCGCTACGATGATCAGATCCGATCGCTGGAAGCCCTGAGTCATCGCATCCAGATCGTAATAGCCACAGGACAACCCTGGCAGCACCATGCCCAGGGAGCGACTCTCGATATCAGAGAACGTATGGGTAAGAATATCTGCGGTCGCCATCAGCCCTTGCTGGGGGCGATCCTGAGTAACGCTGAAGATTTTCTGCTCCGACTGATCCAGGACCTCTGGCAGATCGAGAGAGGTGTCGTGTCCCAGATGGGAAATTTCGTTTCCAGAACGGATCAGCTTACGACGGATGTACTTATCCATCACCAGCGCCGCGTACTGATCGATGTTGACCGCACTGACCGTTCGATCAATGAGTTGCGCCAGTTTACTCTGTCCCCCAACCTTTTCGAGCATCCCCCGATCCTTCAGCCAGGTGGTAATGCTCATCAGATCCGTAGGACTTCCCTGACCTTGCAAAGTTAACGCTGCCCGAAAAATATCTTGATGGGCGCTCAGGTAGAATGCCTCTGGATGAAGCAAATCAGAAATCCGGTTGATTGCCTCCGGATCCAACAAAATTCCACCTAAAATGGATTCCTCAGCGTCAATATTTTGGGGGGGAAGGCGATCGGTATAAGCCTGAAAATTGAGTTCCTGAACCATAGGGAGTGCGGCCAAAGACTGGGAAACGTTGAGTAGACTGAGCGATCGTCAAAAGCGAAACTCAGCCCCAACACTATACCGCCGATTTTATTCAATACTCAACTATATTTAGCGCTTTTGTTTCACCCTGACACTAAATATAGGGGTTGCTCTGTTTAACACCACTACTCAAGTTACTACTCAAGCCACTATGCAACCCAATTACTCAACCCAACCAGCGTAGTAAGTGCGTACTATTGTAGCAGGCCTGGTTCCAATCATCAAGGCAGCCGATGATGCGGTTGCCAGTCGTCGATGGAAGTCATCGAGCCTAAACCCGTACCGTAGGGGCCGAGAATTTTCCCAAATTCAGAGCGGCGAATCCCAATTTAAAGAATAATAATACCAATTTAAAAAATGAAGGTTCCACCTCTGCACCCTGTCCCCAATCTGCCC
>JBAUTA010001284.1:0-5016 GCA_049581985.1 Kovacikia sp. | reverse complement strand
CATCCCACCCCCTCAATCTGGGTAGCTCCCCCGCGCATCACCAAGCCTGGAGAAGGCTGGATTTTGCAGCAGGTACGGGCTTGTAATGCAGATGGCTATTTGATTCGGAACTATGATCAACTTCAGTTTTTTGCCGCCGATCGCTGCATCGGTGACTTTTCCCTCAATGTTGCCAATCCCCTAACGGCTGACTACTTCAAACAACAATTTGGCCTGGAACGGCTGACCGCTTCCTACGATTTAAATATTGGTCAGTTAAGCGATTTACTGACCAGTGTGCCCCCAGACTGGTTTGAGGTTACAATTCACCAGCACATGCCCATGTTTCACATGGAGCACTGTGTCTTCTGTGCGTTTCTTTCAGAAGGAACCGATTACACCAACTGTGGTCGTCCTTGCGAGAAGCAGGCGGTGAAGTTGCGCGATCGCGTCGGCACCGAACACCTCCTGAAAGCCGATGCTGGCTGCCGCAATACCCTATTCAACGGCACCGCCCAAACCGGAGCAGAATACGTTCAGCGCCTACTGGGAATGGGTTTACGCTACTTCCGTATTGAATTTGTGAATGAAACGCCAGCCCAGGTTACCCAAACCGTTCAACGGTATCGCCAATTGCTCCGCGGAGAGATAACAGGTTCCCAACTCTGGCGCGAACTCAAGTTACACCATCAACTAGGCGTCACCCGCGGTCCCATGACTTCTTCTATAGCTGTCGCCAGCCTGATTAGGACAGAGGATTAAGGGGGAAGTAGGGGCGTTGCCCCCAGCCAGGAGTTCCACCCCTGCACCCGGTCCTAACAACCAGTAGGGCTACGGCTCTACAACTCTGGCTTCGTCAACACCCGCAGAAATTTAACAATTTGACCCATGATTTCCAAACTGATCAGGCAGTTTTCCAGGGTAAACCGATAAACGATGCCGCTAGAGCCTAACTGGCGAAACTCTGGTAAATCATGAAGCTGATTTAGTTTAAAGAAATCCTCAAAAACAAATGTCTGAATCGGCTTTCTTACAGTCCGGTTCAAATGGGTCAGATCAACCAGAAAAGAGCGTTCGTAGCGAACCTCTAACCCTGTTGCAGTACATTTTCTGGGGGATGGTCGCTTGGCGCTGTGCATAAAAGGCAATTTACCCCTGGGCGAGAAATTGTAGAGCTTCTTCGTGGGTGAAGGTATCCCCCGGTCTGAGAAAGATCTTTGAGGCTTGAACGGCTCTTAGCATGTAAAGGTCGTAATAGAAATCAGCTAGAACGGGGTTCATTTCAGCTAATTCTTCATCGGATAGCTGATCGATCAGAGTATGCAGACAATCTTTGGAGAGATTCATGACGTTATCCCTGTGAACCAAAAACAGGGGAAGGGGCAGGAGAGATTTACGATCAGGATTCCCAGATCAAAGGTTGTTATATCGTTACTGTTCGTCTTGGCTTGATAGGATACGATTTCAGTTATTCTGTTCTGTCTCGTCTATGAAAATCGGGCATGGTTAGCTATCTCGTCTCTCTCACTATTTTTACGGCGATCTATGCCATTTTCAGTCTGGGTCTCAATTTGCAGTGGGGGTTTACAGGGTTAATCAACTTTGGGCATGTCGCCTTTATGACTGTGGGTGCCTATGCCACGGTTCTGCTCAGCATTCAGGGGGTTCCCCTGATTTTGGCATCCCTGATCGGTGCAGCTTTAGCTGCGTTTTTGGGGCTACTGATTGGTTTTTCGACCCTGCGGCTGAGAGAGGATTATCTGGCAATTGTGACGATCGGCGTGTCGGAGGTGCTGCGCCTGGTCGCCCTCAACGAAGAGTGGCTGACCAAGGGCGCATTTGGCATTCAGCGGTTTGCCTTGCCCCTAGAAACCTTTCGCCCAACTTTGTTGAGTAAGTTGTTCATGATTGCCCTATTGACGACGATCGCCGTCATTGCCTATACCCAGCTATGGCAATGGGTGCAGCGACGTGCCGAAAAAAAAGCAGGAATCCCCTGGTTTCAAGACCGGCCACTCCTGTTGACAGGGGCTTGTGCACTGCTGGGGGTGGGGTTGTATGGCGTCTGTGCAATTTCGCTTTATAACTTTGCCGACAATCCGCCCCGCAATGGCTTAATGCTGGTGTCAGTTGTGATTCTAGCGCTCATTTTCTGGCGTTTAGAGTGGCTGGTGCGATCGCCCTGGGGACGGGTTCTGAAGGCAATTCGGGAGGATGAGGAAGTTGCCAAAGCCTTGGGCAAAAACGTATTTTGGTACAAGTTGCAATCCCTCATGCTGGGCGGTTTTATTGCAGGAATTGCCGGATCCTTATTTGCCTGGCAGCTAACGACGGTCTACCCCGATAATTTTCAACCGCTGCTGACGTTTAACGCCTGGACGATCGTCGTGCTGGGGGGGGCAGGGAACAATGTCGGTAGCATCCTGGGAGCGGTTATTTTTTGGGCATACTTCACGGTTACCCGCTACTTACCAGATTTTCTGGCATTTTTACACTCACTCATCTCACTGATTCCTCCTAGCGTAGATGAAGCCCGTTTGGGTGCCTTTCGGATTATGCTAATTGGGCTAATTCTGATTGTTCTGATGATGGCTCGCCCCCAAGGAATTTTAGGCAAGAAGGAGGAACTTACCCTTGGAAGATGAACTTCCCAAACTACCGGATTCTCCAGAGAATACCTTGCCAGAGACTCCTTTGGAACCTGCCCAGGATGAGAACCTGGCTGAAATTTTGGCGAATGTGGAAGATGCCAATTCCCGATCGCCCTCCCTGGAGCTACCGCTGCTAACCGCAGGGGGACTGACCAAAAGCTTTGGGGGCATTCAAGCGGTGGATAATGCCTCGATCGAGGTCGCTAAAGGCAGCATTACCGGGCTGATTGGTCCCAATGGGGCAGGCAAAACCACCCTCTTCAACCTGCTTTCTAATTTCATCCATCCCGATCGGGGACGGGTTCTATTTGATGGGGAACCGATCCAAAACCTGCAACCCCATCAGATTGCCCAGATGGGGATGGTTCGCACCTTTCAGGTTGCCCGCACCCTGTCTCGCCTCTCCGTCCTGGACAATATGCTGCTGGCCAGCCAACATCAGCTAGGTGAGAAGTTTTGGAATACCTGGTTTCTGAGTCGGCAAATCAGAGCCGAAGAACGCCAGCGACGAGAGCAGGCCATGGGGATTCTGGAATCTATTGGGATGCTGCCCATGGCAAACGAGTATGCTGGGGCGTTGTCCGGTGGTCAGCGGAAGCTGCTGGAAATGGGGCGGGCTTTGATGGCCAATCCGAAGCTAATTTTATTGGATGAGCCTGCCGCTGGAGTCAACCCCAGGTTGATCGATCAAATTTGCGATCGCATCCTCACCTGGAACCGGGAAGGTCTTACTTTTTTGATCATCGAACACAATATGGACGTGATCATGTCCCTGTGCGATCGGGTCTGGGTGCTGGCCGAAGGTCGCAACCTGGCGGTAGGCACACCCACAGAGATTCAAAGCAATGCTCAAGTGTTAGAGGCTTATTTAGGGCAGTAAGGATCTGGGTGCCATGCAACGAACGAATTCAACGAACAATGAGTTGGGGAAACGCCCACTTCCTTAGGGATGGCAATTCAATCAGTTCTATAGCCGTAGCCATACTGGTCAGGGCGGGGTGCAGGGGTTCCACCCCTGGCTGGGGACAATGCCCCCACTCCCTCCTAAATTCTCTGTCTTGATCAAGCTGGCGACAGCTATAGAATGAGGGAGGGGCGGGTTAATGATTGGCGAAATGCTGGAATCCTTGTTCCAGGATCAACTGCTGAGCCGGATAATTGTTTGACTGATCGACTAACCAAATCTCAGGGTCAGAGGTGATCCGGCCCACGATCGCCGCTCCCGCCTGTAACTGTTGCAAAAGGTCCTCCGCCTCCTGGGGGGGAAGACAGAGAACCAATTCAAAATCCTCACCGCCATACAACGCCCAATGCAACGCCTGCTCAGTCCCAACCCACCCTGTCAACGCTGACGGCAGGGGAATCTGATGTCGTTCCACCCTGGCTCCAACTCCACTAGCGCGGCAAATTTGAACGATCGCATCTGCCAGACCATCACTGCTGTCCATTCCAGCAATGGAATAGGCAGGGAGAGCGTTTTGAATCCGGCCTGGTATCTGTTGACTGGTAAATTGGGAGCTAAACCGTTCGGCCAGCTTCTCCGCCACTGCCTCTCTCCGCGTCTCCCTATCGTTTCCTGTTTCTAGCCGCTGCCCACTGCCTTGCGCCCGCCAGAGCAAAGGCACCACATCCAGGCGTGGCTTCGGTCGTTGATGCGCTTGAATCAACGCCGCCCGATCGTCCGGCCCGAGGGCTCCTCCCTGTTCAGGATGGAGCAGAAGTTCTAATCCGGCCCTGGAAGCTCCGTGGAAACCGGTCATCAATAGGACGTCTCCCGGTTGGGCCGTGGAGCGGCGAATAATCCGGGTGGGGTCAGCTTCACCGAAAGCGGTGATGGCAATGGTCATGACGGGCGATCGACAAACATCCCCACCCACAATTACGGTGTTGTATTGCTGTAAACAGTCTGTTATCCCCTGGTAAAGCCGCTCTATCCAGTCAACCTCCACCTCTGCCGGAACCCCTAAGCCAACGGTAATTCCCAAGGGCATTGCACCCATTGCTGCCAGATCAGACAGGTTGGCTGCCGCTGCCCGCCAGCCCGCATCCTCTGGCGTTGTGGTGCGATCGCTAAAATGCACCCCATCGACCAATACATCAGAAGTCACAATCAGCGATCGCTGCGATTGCACAGTTAATACGGCAGCATCATCCCCAACCAACTCCGTCGGGCAGAAAGACTGTAACCGTTTCAACAACCCCTGCTCACCAATCTCCCAAACCCTCAAAGGGCGATCCTCCCATTGCATGACAACAGCAGTTTTCAAATCCATGGAGTTCAGCGACCCAAGGGGCAGTGTTCCCTGCCACCCGCACCGCTCCCCCAAATGAAACCCACTATAGCGATCCTATGGGGATAGTGAAAGTCTTTCCCTGCGCCGAAATT
>JBAUTA010001283.1:0-7198 GCA_049581985.1 Kovacikia sp. | reverse complement strand
TGACGATTGTCCGATTACTCCGGTGGGATAAACCTGAAGGGCGGTTGATTTTGATGGTTCCCGCTCTGTGGGCGGTTTTTTTGGCGGCCCGTGGAACCCCTCCCTGGCCCCTCGTTGGTGTGATTATCCTGGGTAGCCTTGCCACCAGTGCAGCGGGATGTGTGGTCAATGATCTGTGGGATCGAGATATTGACCCTAAAGTCCAACGGACCCGTAATCGGCCTCTGGCGTCCCGTGCCCTATCCGTAAAAGTTGGGGTGGGCGTCGGGTTGATTGCGTTTATTTGTGCTTTGATTCTGGCCCTCTATCTTAATCCTTTAACTTTTTGGCTCTGTGTTGCAGCCGTTCCCGTGATTATCCTTTATCCATCGGCGAAGCGAATATTTCCCGTCCCCCAACTGGTGTTGGCGATCGCCTGGGGATTTGGGATCTTAATTAGTTGGAGTGCGGTTAGCTGTTCCCCTATCCCAGCAGTCACTCCCTGCCTGGGAACTGCCACCTGGCTACTCTGGGGCGCGACCCTATGCTGGACCCTGGGCTTTGATACGATCTACGCGATGTCCGATCGGGAGGACGATCGCCGCATTGGAGTCAACTCCAGTGCCCTGTTTTTTGGTAAGTATGCTGCCCAGGCAGTTGGCATATTCCTTGCGGGGACTGTCCTACTATTAGCCGCCCTGGGAAGCATGATGCAGCTTCATTTAAGCTTCTGGATTACCCTTGCAGTTGCGACTGCTGCCTGGGCATGGCAATACCATTGCCTTAGTCAGAAAGCAATTCCTCCCAGCATCTACGCCCAACTGTTTAAGCAAAATGTCTGGATTGGCTTTGTGCTGCTGCTGGGAATGATCCTGGGTGTTAGGGGATAGGAGCTAAGGGAAATTCCCCCCAGGGTCGGAAGCCCCCCAGACAGTTGGCTCTATCCAAGACTTATGGGCACCCGGTAGTGGTCTGTCAAAACTGTTTTGCAGGGTTGAAGCCCCAATACTTCTCGGTTATAGCCCTTTTCAAGGGTGTGACATACAGTGAGGGTGCTTCGCGCTCCACTGTGCCTCATATTTCTGTATTTCACCCAAGTGCAAACCGCTATAGTGGCAGTTGAAACCGCAGCTATAGAAACGAAGCCTGCCGCCGCAGGTTGAACTGTCCGTCGTCTGCGCAGGCAGACTTTGCTTTTGTAGTCGTGAATTCCCTTCGCTGGGGTTTAACGGACCTCTTGCACCTGTTGCTACACCCGCCAAGAACTCAAGTCCTTGGCTTACAGCCCAAGTCCATTTTGATAGACTCAAACTCTCTTTCAGTCCTATTTAGAAGACTTTTGCTATTAGCCCGGAATTTATTCCAGGGCGGGACTGCGAGGTGGTTGTAGGAAAAGTGCAAGATAGGAGTTAACCGAGAATGATTGGGGTGAAACCCCTCAAAACATCCGAAATATGAGTTTTGTAGATTTTTTCACCCCTGCACCCCGTCCTAACCAATAGGGCTACGGCTATATCTTCCTTTTTGCCCAAAAAAAAGCTGGGTTAGACAGTGCCAACCCAGCAAACCATGCCAGACGCAAAGTGAAAGAGCAATGAAAGATGAGTAGCCACAGGTTTTGGCTAGATGAAACCCCTACATTAATCTGACGCGTAGCGGTCTCTTCAATCTAAATCCAACCCGGCTATCGTCAGAAGCTTAGGAGTCCGCCAGGAGTGATTTGAGGGCTAACTCAAATCTACAAAACCCATAGACCAGGTGTTTTGAAGGTTTTCACCCCTGCACAGTAAACTTGACAGATCCCTAGGGATCGGTTTGTAGAACCGTAGGTTGCAGCAGCGAAACCATCTGCTGAATCCCCCGATGGATGCGGCGGGTGACGGTCATAGGGCTAACCCCAATTTGCTCAGCTACTTCCTTACGGGAGAGGTCATTCAGAAAAACAAACTCGATCGCTTGACGGGTCTTGTCTTCTAATTGATTGAGCGCACGCTGGATCTGTTGCCGATCTTCTTCTAGATTCTGTAGTGTCTGGTAATGGGCATCGGGCAAGGTATCGCCCAGCGTCATAGGAGAGTCAATTTGCTGGCAAACCGTTGCATCCAGACTGAGGGGAAGGCGGTTTTTGGTTGCCAATTTGCTTTCGCGCCATTCATTGACCGATACGCCCAATTTATCGGCGATTTCATCATCGGTGGGCTGGCGACCATAGGCTTCGGTCAATGCTTCTCGGACTTTTTGCCCTTCTTTGTTGAGTTGTTGCCAACGGCGGGGAATCTTAACAGTACCGCTACGATCGCGCAGAAAATGCAGCATCTCGCCACGAATATAGGGAACGGCAAAGGAGCTAAACGCACAACCTTGATTTGGATTAAAGCGCTCAATGGCGCGAATCAGACCGAGGTAGCCAATTTGTTCCAGATCTTCATAAGGCTCTGCACACTGATGGCTAACCCGGTGAGCGATCTTTCTAACTAAACCGGCATTTAACTGAACCAGTTGGTTGCGAACCTTAACGGAGGGGTTCTGTTGGTAGGAAACTAGAAGTTCCATTCCACGGTAGCGAAGCGAGGGTTGAGTAGCCATCATCTTGCAGGTCACCTTTCACATCAGAGATGAGCCTATTCTCTTCAGAGATGATGAGTAAAACCATCGTCGATCTACGGTACTGATAGAGGGTGTCTCTCTGGGTACTCGGCATAAACACTGAAACTTCCCAGCTATTCTGCTTGATTTGTTCATATTTCGCTTTTAGTTGGGCTTTCCTGAGGCAGATAAACGCTCGATGCCCCTTAACCCCTAGCCGATTCCGGCAATTCGCGTGAAAATAGAGAAGATGCTCTTTGAAGTTTTGTCTAGAAAGAGAGGAAGTCCCGTGAGTAATACCAGTAACTTCCGTCAGGCAGTTTCTGAAGCAAGAAACCATGCACTAATTGGTCCTAACGTCATTGCCAATGCGCTTCCCTGGTTGGGGGGCGGGCTGATCTTGACCGCGATCGGTACCTATGGTGGGCTGCAAGTCCTGGCTAATAACCCAGGCATATTTATGCCGACCTTCTGGGTTGCTCTGATTGCCAGTTTTATTCTTTTCTTCGTAGCCAATTCCGTCGCGCAGAGTGGAAACAATAGCGTTGCGCTCCCCCTGCTGGCAACCTATAGCTTGTTAACGGGATATACCCTGACAGGGATAGTGACCGTTGCCTTAGGAACTGAAGGAGTCGGTTTCCAGGGAATTGGAATTGCGGCCCTGGGTTGCGGAGTTGCCTTTATCGCTGGCAGACAAATTGGCTCTAATCTGAGCGATCGGGACGGTATGGCTCTAGCTCAGACCGTCCGGCTTGGGATCATCGCCCTTGTTGTTGTGATAGTGGCCCAACTCCTGTTTGCCGTGTTTGGCGTTGGCACTCCCTCATTTCTGGAGATCGCCATTTCAGGGATTGGGGTTCTTCTATTTGCTGGAGCTGCCGTTGTAGACTTTTACATCCTGCCCCGCACTTATAAAGACGATCAGTACTTGCCCGCTGCTCTATCGATGTACCTGACCTACATCAACCTGTTTATCTTTATTCTGCGGCTGCTGATTGCTATTTTCGGTCGAGATTAGGCCCCAGGGCTATCAGGATTAAAATCCCAGAGCCATCTCAGAGAGTGTTCGTAAACAGATTGTAATCAAGCTCAAATGCTTGGTAATACTCGATCCCCCCTAGTCCCCCTTTTTAAGGGGGGAACTGAACCAAAAGCTTGAAGTCCCCCTTGTTAAGAGGGATTTAGGGGATCGCAAAACTCGTTTACAAACAGTTTCTCATTCCAGAGATTTGTTTCTGTCAATACCGGATTTTGTAAGTCGGTAGGCGTCATTAATGATTAGCAGGTGATTAGCAGGAAAGGCGGGGCTGTGTCCCCAGGCGAAGGATTCTGCCGAACGTCTCCGTAGAGCCGCGCTCACGTCGAAGCCCCCTTTGCCTCCAAAACCATTCTGAGGTTAATTAACCCCAGCTACGGAGCGGATGAAGCGGATCAATGATCTGGGGAATCCCAAGCCAACCCATCTGTTTCATCCGGTTCTATTCCTTCTGAAGCTGCTTTTCGCTAATTTTCCGCTAAGATTGTCCGGGCATCGCCCCATCCCTGTAGGGACGTTTTAGTAGAACGTCTCTAAGATATTGTTGGTATAAAATCCTGTGTGTTTATTGCAATGGAAACCCTAGAAATTAAACGCGAAGTCGAATTGTTGTCTAACCGCCTGGGTAAAACTCAGGACTATCTTTGACGTTCCTGCTCTGACCGCCAGAATTCAAGACCTGGAGCAGATTGCTGCCCAGCCCGACTTCTGGGATGACCAGAATATTGCCCAGCAAACACTCCAGGAACTCAACGACCTCAAATCCCACTTGCAGCAGTTTGAGCAGTGGAAAGCTAACCTGGAAGATGCCAGGGCGGTGTTGGAACTACTGGAGCTGGATGAGGATGCATCCCTCCTGGAGGAAGCTAACTCCAACGTCCATCAACTTAGTCGAGAACTCGATCAGTGGGAACTTCAGCAATTACTGTCTGGTCCCTATGATCTGAAAGGGGCAGTACTGACCATTAATGCTGGAGCAGGGGGCACAGATGCCCAGGATTGGGCAGAAATGTTGTTACGCATGTATACCCGGTGGGCAGAAGACCATCGTTACAAGGTCCATCTGGCTGAGCTGTCAGAGGGGGATGAAGCGGGGATTAAATCGGTAACCCTGGAAATTGATGGCCGCTACGCCTACGGTTATCTGAAGGCGGAAAAGGGGACCCATCGCCTGGTCAGGATTTCACCGTTTAATGCAAATGGCAAGCGGCAAACCAGTTTTGCTGGGGTGGAAGTCATGCCGCTAATCGATAACACCGTGCAACTTGAGATCCCGGACAAAGATCTGGAGATTACCACATCGCGGGCTGGCGGAAAGGGGGGGCAGAATGTCAACAAGGTGGAGACAGCAGTACGGATTTTGCATATCCCTACCGGACTGTTTGTGCGCTGTACGGAGGAGCGATCGCAGCTCCAGAACAAAGAAAAGGCCCTGGCGATCCTGAAAGCAAAACTCCTGATCATCGCTCAAGAACAAAAAGCGAAGGAAATTGCTGATATTCGGGGAGATATGGTAGAAGCTTCCTGGGGCAACCAGATTCGTAACTACGTGTTCCACCCATACCAGATGGTGAAGGATTTACGAACCGGTTACGAAACTACAGCGATTACCGATGTTATGAATGGCGACCTGGAGCCTTTTATTCAGGCTTACTTGCGTCAAGAAGCGCAATTGGTCGATGTTTAGTGGATCAAAGTTTAGTGGATCAAATCGCCATGGGGATGCCTTGTACTGTCAACAGTATTTTGAAGCTCAACCTGAATGAGGGATACCCAGAAACCCTAAAGCTTGGTTTGAGCTATCAAGCCAGCAAGAAAGGTTACCGCATCATTCCGATTGATGTTCCCGTGCAGCTTGTCGATGAAAACTGGGCTGCCCACGCTGAGGTGATTATCCATAAATTGATTTGGGAAGCTCAGACTACTCGGATGGAATTTAGCATTTCAAAAATCTATCCATTGCCGATAAAACTCAAATAGGGTGGGAAGAGTCGCCCCGCAGGTCGAGAAATATAAACCCATTATTAAATTAGTTTAAAATAAGCTTATCTATCGCAGGTCTGCGCCATGGAAATGCAAGATCTAACGTCTGAGACACCCGTTGAAGTTTCTGAGACACCCGTTGAAGTCGCTGAGACACGGGTTTCTGAGACGTCCGAAGTTTCTGAGACACCCCCTGCCTCACCCCCGCCTAGCTATGTCAAATTGGCAATGCGAAACATGGTGCGTAAGCGGGGAACCTCTCTCATGCACTTTGCATTGACGACCGTTGGGGTGTTAGGACTCTTCATTGGTCTTGCGTATCTGACACGATGAAGCATTGGGATATTTAGCTGCGAGATTTTTAGCTGTGCAGGTTGAAGTATGTGTGCAGGAATGGGCGGAGGATTCTGCTGAAACGGAGGATGGTAGCCAACCTACCACCTCTGTTGGATTGTCTCCCACGATTTCAACGGGAACCTGGGAACTGTGGTTTCAGCAATGGATGGGAGTGTTGCAACCAGATCTCTCTCCGATCCAGGCGTATGAGTTGAGTTTGCGATTGACGGACGATCGGGAAATTCAGGCACTCAACCAGCAATATCGGCAGCAAGATCAACCCACGGATGTCCTGGCATTTGCGGCGCTGGAAGATATTAATCCCCCAGCCGCCGAATTATTATCTTCCCTACCGCTATACCTGGGCGACATTGTAATCTCGATCGAGACGGCTCAACGGCAGGCCAAATCCCAGGGACATGCTTTAGAAACTGAACTTGCCTGGTTGGCAGCCCACGGGCTTTTGCACCTTTTAGGGTGGGATCATCCTGATGAAAATAGCCTGTCCCAAATGTTAACGCAGCAACAAGTCTTGCTTTCTACGGTTGGTCTTAGGGTTCAGACCAGTTAGAATTCTGCTGATTGTAGTGCAAGTTATATTCTGCATTCAATTGCATCGGCATAATGTGGAAGTCTTCTCTGGAATCTAGTCCAACCCTGATGAAATAGTCCTAATCAGCAATTACAGTGAATTTATTGTATAGCAGCCCTTCCAACCAGCAGTCTTCGTCCCTTTAATCCTCCGGTTTATGCCTTCTGAACTTTCAACTGAAACATCTGAACGCTCCAACGGTAAAGTACTCCACCTCACGAAGCTAAATCGGGATCTGTCGTGGCAAATCGCCCCCAGCCTCTGGATTAGCTTTAAGTACGCTTGGACTGGGATCAGTTACACTTTTCAGACCCAGCGCAATTTCCGTATTCATGTCGTGGTAGGCACTCTAGCCATTGGGCTGGGCGCGTTCCTGCATCTTACCCCGGTTGAAATGGCAGTCGTAGGGTTGACCATTGGAGCCGTACTCACCATGGAACTTCTGAATACGGCGATTGAATCCGTCGTTGATCTGACCGTCAAGCAAACCTTTCATGAGCTTGCCAAAATTGCCAAAGACTGCTCTGCCGCAGCGGTTCTCATTTCTGCCCTGGCGGCGATTGGTGTTGCGGGTTCGCTGATGTTGCCCAAATTGTGGGTATTGATTTTACACGCTCTAAATTAACGGCCCCTACTAGACCAAAACTTTCGTTTTGGAGGGGGCCCCAGATTGCAAAATTTAGTGT
>JBAUTA010001282.1:0-3563 GCA_049581985.1 Kovacikia sp. | reverse complement strand
GGGCAGATTGGGGACAGGGTGCAGGGGTGGAACCCCTGGCTGGGGGCGAAGCCCCCACACACCCATCTGCAACCTTCATTTTTTTAATTGGTATGAATAACAACTAATTGATTCTGACCCGGAAGCGAACAAAGCCAAAGTTACTTCCCGTCGTGTTTGGTACGTCTCCTACATCAAAAATGAGGGTGCCATTAGTATTTGTCTGGCTGGTGCAGGAGTTGTTTGCGGGTAAGGGCGCTAACGGTGGGAAAAACGCGCCACTGGGGACAAATGCAGCAGTAGCCCGTTTGACTTGAGCAGTGTTGGCAACATATTGAGTACCGTTAGGAATCGGGTCACAAACCGTAGCAGCGGAGACCAGACTACCGCCATTAGAGAGGTAGTAGACCGTATAAGTCACTTCATCTCCACTCCGCAGGGGATTGGTGGCATCAAGATCAATGATTCCAACGGTTGATAGCTGGCTCCAGCCAGGAGCATTATCATCACTGGTGCCTGGATCATCGACAAAGGTGCTGAAGTTAATGCCTGAGAGCGTTGCTCCGCCTCGGGTGATACCTGTAATCCGCTTCACCAGAAGAAACCTGGGATCTCCTCCCCCCCCGGTTCCACGGGGCAGTTCAACCGGAGTTGGGCTGGGGGGATCGGGTCTGCCGTCCCCATTCAGATCTGGGTTTGCCCCATTATTGGAACGGGCATTGATTGGTGTTCCACCCCGACTGCTCGCAGTGGCGGCCACCTGATTGAAGAAGGTACCGAAGCCATTGGGCCCAGTACCTGGGGTCAAAATAACATTGAATGTAACGGTTGCGGAGGTTCCCGCTAGTAAAGTATCTGTGCCCTGGATCAGATTGTTATTATTGGTGCCATTGAAGTTCGGATTGACCGTCAAAGTTTGGCTGGCAATACTTCCCGCTTGGATTGAAAAGGCCGTTGCGTCTGCAAATGTTGTTGCTAGATTGTCAGCCAGCTGGAGATTAACCAGATCAAACTCTGGACCGCCAGGAGGGGGACCCGGAGCAAAGTTCCGCACAGTCACCGTATAGGGAACCGTAAAAGTCCCATTCCCATTAGGAACAGGAGTTCCCGCAGCCTTAGAAACGCCAATTGTGGGCAGACATTCCCTTAACCCGATCGCGGTCACCCCAAAATCATCCCCATTGATGTTCCGCCTCAGGTCACGAATCCGCAACTGAATCGAATTGAGATTGTCGCTTCGGAAGGAAAACTGAACCGGAACCCATTGATCAAGGAGGTTCTGAATATTAGGGAAACCCGGTACAGGGGTAACGCCATCCCCGACCGGAAAGGGGGTTTGGGGCGGAGCATTCCCAGCTTCAAGACCGATGAGGGGGGTACTAAATCCAGGCTGATTAATCAGGTTAAAAAAGAGCGCCTTGAAGTTGTAGTAGGTGTTTGGGCGCACGTTTAAGGTTTGCCGCCAGATCACGGGACCTGGCGGAGTCGGGAAGGTGGAATTGCCAGCGTTGTCTAAAAAGGGGTTTGAGTAGAGATAGGTATTGATTGGATTGGCAGGGGTGATGCCGGCCCTGGCAACCTCAGCCGCATTGACCCCTCTTCCGGTCACAACCCCTGGAACACCAGGTACGGCACCGTTCTGGATAGAAAGGCCACCGCCGTTATTTGCCGGGGGGGCAGGTAGGGCACCTGGGTTGCCATCACTGGGATAGGCAAAGTCACCCCGATAGGGTAAATCACTGGTGAAACCCAGACCTGGGGGCACCAGAAAGCGGGCGACTGGGCCAGGAATTCCGGCATTGGTGGAAAAGTTACCATTGATAATCAGGTTAACCGGACCCTCTACGGTACCCGCCGGACATCCGACATTGCCCACCACGGTTTGGGCTTGGGCCGGCGGCGGGGAGAGTGCCAGGATCTGCGAACCGAGCAACAAGCTCACAGAAGATAGGGCGACCAACTGTTTGGGGGGACGATTCATCAATTCTCCTCACACTAGGGCACGGGAATCATCGGAACTGAATATTGATAAAAGGCGACAGGTGTTAGATGGCAGCCGTCAGGGATGAAAAGGGTCATAGACTTACGTCTTCATCTGCTGTTTGACCAATCCTTAGGACTCCGGCGATGCCGCGTCAAAGCCGTTCAAGGCTCGATCTGCAAATCCTCTTCCTGAATAATGACTTCAATTTCTCTGGCGTCTTTATAGTCAAACTCCACCCGTCGATCGCGGGCAAAGTCTACCCGCGATCGACCGGGAGAAATAAGCTGCTGTTCACCCTCCGAGCGAATGGTCATCCGCTCTGGTGCAACTCCCCGCCTCAGCAGGTAGTTGCGGGCTGCCAGGGCGCGACGCCTGCCGAGGGCCAAATTGTAGGCGTCACTGGCCCGGGGGTCGGTGTGTCCCACAATTTCGACCAGGATGGTGGAATTTTCGGACAGAACCTGGGCTATCCGATCCAGTACCTGGGCGGTTTTGGGGCTGATAGTCGCTTTGTCGAGGGCAAAGTGAATCACCTTGGGAATGTGGAGGGTGACAGGCCCAGGGGGTGGGGCTGGGGGTGGAACCTGGGCGACGGGGGTAGTGCAGCGGGGAATAGAGGTAGGCGGCTGGGAGATCAGATCGGCAGACTGGTTGGCCTCGATCGACCGAATTTGTGCATTGCGGGCAGGTTCGGAGGTGCCATAGAGGGGATGGGTCGCGATCGCGCTAATCCGATCCCCGGCTTTGATAGTTTCCAGCGTCAGCTCAAATTTGCCCTGGGCATCGGTTTTGGTGGTGCCGATCATTTCTGTCAATGGACCGTAGCTATCCCCGGCTCCGATGACCCGGTAAAGGTCAATCTCAGAACCGGGGTCGGCTGTTCCGTAGATCTGAACAGATGTGGCTGGGCCGCTGCCCAGGGCGACAAACTCCTGACTGACAAACTTGGGGGGGTTAATTGCCGCGTTGCCCGTCTCCTTGCGGCGGTTGGGGGAGTCCCGCTCCGGATTGGGCCCATCTCCCCGCTGGTAATCATAGACCCCCGTTCCGCTGCTGCCGGAATCCGTATAGTCCGTGGCAGAGGTGCTCAATTGGCGCGTTACCAGATCAATGCTGAGTCCTTCCAGGCTAGAAAAGCGGTTGCCCTGGATCCGATTGCGATCACTTGCAGGGTAGCCTGCCACGACCACTCCTGGGCCTGCCTGGTAGCGAATTTCATTGTCTGTGACCTGATGATCATTGCCCATCAAGTAGACCGCTGCCCGTCGCAGCCGTCTGCCGTTGTAAATAATCTGATTGTTCTGAATTTGAGCGGAACCCTCAGGTTTGAACAGGTAAACGCCGCTACCGTCATTGCCACAAATCAAGTTGCCGGTGATTTGGGTCTGGTTAATCTCTCCTTCCAGGCGAATGGCATCGGGCATGCCTGCAACCCCGTTCCCCGTAAGGACATTTTCAGAAACCTTCAGACCTTCAGACTTAACTGAGGTAATAATCGCACTCCCGTCGTGATTGGCAATCCAGTTCCGGCGGATGACGGTTCCCGCTCCGTTAAAGATTGACACCCCGAAGGCAGAACGGTTGGCGGGGGTGGGGGGGG
>JBAUTA010001281.1:0-3018 GCA_049581985.1 Kovacikia sp. | reverse complement strand
CGCCAGCATTGCATTGCTGCAATACACTAAGGTGGGTTTGGGTAATTCACCGATTCGCTTGAGGACGCTGTCGGCAATTTCAGGACTCATTGTTTGAGTATCAATGGGCAGGTTGACGTAATGTAATCCCCAACTTTCAACCTGCCGTTGCTCGTCGTACCGGAGATATTTGTCAATCGAGCGCAAATTCAGCACAGACTGAAACCCCTCCTCAGCAAGCTGCTGTAATTGATTGACTGTAACAGGCCCCGCGATCGCAAGCTCATCATTAATTTTCCTAACAATCTCCACCACATACCTCCCAAGCCAGCCTTGATGGAATTTGGAGTGAAATTTGGCACTACTATCGCCCTAGCCAGATTGGTTGGGGCGGGGTGCAGAGGCAAAGCCCCCACTCCCCCTTGCATCCCATGTCCTAATCAAGCTGGCGATCCCAGTAAAAGCGGAATAATGCCAAAGCCCCCGCACCCCGTTGATTAGCCCCTGATCCAAATGGAAAAGGCTATGGTTTCATTCCCGGAATCGGGAACACCTGAAATCCTACCCTCAGGTTAGGAGAACAACTTGAGAAACTTGTGAGGATGGGAAAAATCTATAAATTTTGGGCTGCAAGTTATCAATTCAGAACCTAGCGCCCCCGTTATAGCGGTTTGCACTTGGGTGAAGTACTTCACACCCTTGAAAAGGGCTATATTGCCTGATCACAGCGACCAACCCAAAACTTCTGCAATTTGGCTGGCAAGCTGGAGGGGGCTAAAGGGTTTGGCGATCGCCCCTCGAACGCCTAGTTCATCATAGCGGCGGCGATCAGACGCCTGCACCTTGGCCGTCAGCAGGATCACTGGAATCGCTTGAGTCACTGGATTGTCCTTCAACTGTTGAAAGGTCGTGGGACCATCCATATCAGGCATCATTACATCTAGCAGAATCGCGTCGGGCTGTTCGACCGTTGCTGTAGTGATCCCTTCGCGCCCTGAACTTGCCGTCAAAACCTGCCAGCCTACGGTAGTTTGCAAGCAAATCTGCGTCACTTCCTGGATGTACTGCTCGTTATCAATGACGAGAATTCGTTTAGTCATTGATCCATGATAAATTGTTTGCTGGTCCAATTAGCGCGCTCTGCGATTAACTGTCCGGCGGTTATTTGATCGATCGGTTTCGAGAAGAAAAACCCCTGGGCATATTCACAGCCCAGTGCCTTCAGGTGGGAGAGTTGGGTCTGGGTTTCTACACCTTCTGCGACGACATCCATACTCAAGTTCCAGGCAAGGGTAGCAATTGTCCGCACCAATTCTAACTTCTCCAGCTCGATATCCATTTTATTGACAAAGGAACGATCGATTTTCAAGGTATCAATTGGAAAGCGGTACAGGTAGCTGAGAGATGAATACCCGGTCCCAAAATCATCGATCGAAAACTGAATCCCAGAAGCTTTGAGTCGCTCAAACATTACGATCGTTGACTCGGCATTCTGCATGATGGCGCTTTCCGTAATTTCTAGTTTTAAGCTGCCAGGATCCAACCCTGTTTCCTGTAAAATTTGCTCTACCCGCTCGATGACATCCAGTTGGTTAAGCTGTTTGCCCGATAGATTAACACTAATACTAAGCGGTGGATTGATTGGGAATTGCTGCTGCCAAACCTGCATTTGACGACAGGCTTCGTGCAACACCCACCAACCAATGGGATTGATCAATCCAGTATCCTCTGCGGTTGGAATAAACTCCGAAGGTGGGACTAACCCTCTTTGGGGATGACGCCACCGGACTAAAGCCTCAAACCCGCTCAGCCGATTAGTTTTAAGTGAAACGATCGGTTGGTAATGTAGTTCCAACTCCTGCCGCTCGATCGCCCGTCGCAGGTCGGTTTCTAATTGAAGCAGGGCAATCGCCTGAGCATGCATACTGGTATCAAACATTTCGTAGCGAGATTTGCCCAAGGCTTTAGCCCGGTACATCGCTGCATCCGCATCCCGCAAAATATCTTCAGGCAGTTCATACCCTGTCGAGCTCAACGCAATTCCAATGCTGGCGGTGATAAACATTTCGTAGCCGCTTAAGTTAAAGGGCTGCGTTAGTTCCTGTTGAATTCGCTCCGCAACCCGCGTTGCATCACTGGTAGATTCGATCTGCTCAAGTAGAATCACAAATTCATCGCCCCCCAAACGGGCAACCGTGTCTTCCGCCCGGATGCAATCTTGTAACTGATGCGCGATCTCAATCAGTAGTTGGTTACCAATCACATGGCCCAGACTGTCATTCACAATTTTGAAGCGGTCCAGATCTAGAAACAGCACCGCAAATAAATAATTCTCACTACGTTTGCTGCGTTCGATCGCACGCCCCAATCGATCCAGAAACACGGCCCGATTTGGCAAATCAGTCAATGCATCGTGCAGCGCATCGTGCAAAAGCTGTCTTTCCGTTCGTTTACGACTGTTAATATCCGTCAAAGAGCCTGCAATTCGAGACGTTTTGCCCGTATCGTCACGGATTGCTAGTCCACGGCAGAGGATCCAACGATAGGTGCCGTCTCGATGCAACATCCGATACTCACTTTCAAAGTCAGTCGTCAGCCCCTTAAGATGGGCGATCAACTGATCCTTCACGGTCTCCAAGTCCTCTCGATGAATTCGGCTAAACCACTCATCCATGCTGTTGCTAATTTCATGGTCTTTCCATCCCAGCATGGATTTCCAGCGAGGGGAAAAATAGACCTGATTCGTTTTCAAGTTCCAATCCCACAGCCCATCCTTGGCACCCTGCACGGCAATCGAATAGCGCTCTTCACTTTCTCGTAAAGAGGCTTCTGCCTGGCGGCGATGGGTAATGTCTTGGAAGGTAACCACAGTGCCCATCAGCTTACCGTTTTCGAGTATTGGTGTACTGATATATTCCACCAAGAAACTCGTTCCCTCTTTTCTCCAGAAAGTTTCCTCACCGCCGTTCTGCATCAGGTCTTTTGCAATTGCAAAGTCCTCTGAGTCATTTGTCCAGTGGAGTTTTGCTTCAGATTGAG
>JBAUTA010001280.1:0-3061 GCA_049581985.1 Kovacikia sp. | reverse complement strand
CTATTGCACCACCCGACTGCTTGCTATTATCCCCTATTCCCCAACAAGTCTAATTACCACTCAGTGCGAATATTCACCTCATCACCCTGACTTTGACCGTAATTTTCTACTCCGAGGGGGTTCACTGCCGCCTAACTTAATGTTTAGACTGAGTTGGTCTATCTAACCTCTCTAATTTGGGTGATTAGACTGAAACTTGTCTATATAACACCCCAAAAACAGAGGATTAGGCTGAAAATTATCTGTCTAAACTGCCAAAGCTGGGATTAGGGCAGACAAAATTCTGCATAACACGCCAAAAGCGGGGTTTAGGCAGAACTTTGCTTACACCCGCATCATATTCTTGAACCAGAGTAATACTTCCAGGACTTCAAGAAATCTTTATGCCAAATACGGAGGAGGGGTGATTAAGATTTTTGTGTTGGGTTTTACAAGATTCAACCCAACCTGCGACGAGGGGCGATCGCACTGAGGACTGGTAAAAGGAAGCGATCGCTCCTGCAAAAGTTGACCCCAAAATCATTACCGTAAACTTGTTAGTAATGTTTGCACACCCACCAGGTAAAACCATCATTCTGGCTTTCTGTTCGTTTGGCTTAAGTTTTATGGCGCAGGGTTGCTTTTCCAGCCCACAGGTCACAGGAGCAGCAAGCCCGAAAGCGTCATCATCGATCGCGAATACCCGCTTTACCAATTCTCCTTCAGTCCCAACCCCCGCAGATAAGGCAATTCCCAGGTATGACCACATTTTTGTGCTGATTGAGGAGAACAAGGGATACGACCAGATTATTGGTAACACTGATGCGCCCAACATTAACCAACTGGCACATACCTACGGGTTAGCTTCTAACTTTTACGGTGAAGTGCATCCCAGTGAGGCCAACTACATTGCCCTGCTGGGTGGCAGTACCTTTGGCATCCATGATGATGATGCTTACTATTGCCAGCCAAATGATTCAGACCAGTTCTGTAGCAATTCTGAGCAGCCTGACTATGTTAGCCATACGGTTACGGCTAAAAGTTTGCTAGATCAACTACAGGAAAAAGGTCTGACCTGGAAGGGATATTTTGAGAGTATTCCGGCTCCTGGCTCTAAAGTGGTTGTGGCTCCTGGCAAGATCCGGGCACTCTACGCTGTTAAACACAACGGGTTTCTTAACTTCAAGAATGTGCAGGATGATCCAGACCTTCCCAAAAAAATTGTAGGACTCGACCAACTCGCGTCTGACTTAAAAGGGGGGAAAGTTCCAAACTATAGCCACATTGTGCTCAACCAGTGCCATGAGATGCATGGACTACCAGAATGCTCCAATCTGAAAACAATTAATTAAAACTGGTGACAGCCAGATTGGTACGATCGTCAACCTGATTACCCATTCACCCCTATGGTCAGCTTCAGGGAACAGTGTGATCGTCATTACCTGGGATGAGGATAATAATCCAGGCAATAAGGCCAGAATTCAGGGCTGCTGTGGATTTGATCCAAATAGTGCCGCTAACTTTGGGGGTGGACACATTGCCACGATCGTGATTACCAACCACGGACCTCGTGGGGTTGTAGACCCTACTCCCTACAACCACTACTCGCTACTGAGAACTACAGAAGATGCGTTTGGCATTTATGAGTACCTGAATGAGGCAGGCGATACCGGCAAAGGCGTTAAGCCGATGACTGCTCTATTAACCAAATAGTTTTAGGGAGAACCCACCCTCCAAATCCCCCTCCAAATGAAACCCCGGCCCACACTTCAAGGCTGGGGTCAGGCTCATGCTCGGCAGTTGCACTCCCCATCAAAGACTATTAGCTAAGTATTTTTACTTAGCACAAATACTTTTGTATGGCAATTTTTTCGACAAGATGTGTTACATTAGTTTACATAAAGTCATGAACCCAAGTTGCGAAAATCCTATGAATATCCGCCAACAGTTACCGCTTGAACAACAATTTGAGCTTCAAGTCTTTGAAGGTCGGGTTCGCCAGCTCTCCCAGGAAGAGGCGCATGAATTGCTGATTCAGTTGCGCGAAGCAATGCTCCATCAGACAACGACTTTCCGTGAAATCTTGAAGGAAGCCTGGGGCATTGGCAAAGATGTTGATGTCACTAGCCTGCTGATGGATGGTTAATCTCTCACTCGTTAATCTTTGGCTCAACATTAAGCTCTGATAAGGTTGGACGCAATGATGTTTACACAGCAACTCAGTTTCGACGACCAGGCTAAATCAGGCAATGCCAACGGATTTGCAATTGTCTTCTTCCTATTGGGAGCCCCTCACATTTACATGTTTTTGCGGCAGCGATCGATCCGCAAGTCTATTTTTGGAGTTTCCAGAACTGCGGGTTGGTTAATCAGTATGCTGGCAGGAGCATTGGTGCTTCTGATTATTTAGGATGTTTCCTTTGTCACTTAATCGGGATTTGAACCTCACTGCGCTTGAAGGTATCTGGAATAAAGGGAGAGTCGTAGAACAACCGACGCGGAGAACCGACAACTGTGTAGTTGGGATGCTGCTTGAGCCAATTGTTTAACTGCTGAAGATTCCGTTGATAACTGGTAAAAGTGTAGGGACCTCGAAAGCCAATGCTAACAACTGTCATTGGCGGTTGATCTTCCACCTTAATTCCTGGGGCAACCTGCTGCGGCTGAACCTTTCGATTGCGATACAAAAAAGACACCTCCGCCTGTCCCTTCTCATCAGAAGTTGCACCGGTTGGGTTCTCTTGCAGGGTAATTAGTGGATAGCGAGCCTCTACAGGAGCCGTCATCGGAATATTATTTGAGCTGATATGGCTATATAGCGGCCCGAAGGCAACATTGGCGGCCTGGCTCAGTGGTCCCTGATAGCGATAGGTGCCACAACGGTAAGCAGGATAATTTTTGACCTCAATCTTGGCGGCGGGTGTGGGTGGTGGAAAGCCTTCTGGTAGCGGAGCAGATAGGACACGATACACTCCAAAACCAATTACAGGAATTGCCAGGAGTCCAATCAGGACGATGATTGTTTGAGTCTTCATAAGGAACTCCGGGAAACCGCATCCCCTTGTGGGTGCGGAGGGATAGG
>JBAUTA010001279.1:0-3120 GCA_049581985.1 Kovacikia sp. | reverse complement strand
CTATGTGGGTGTGTTGCTGTTTTAGCCATCAAGCCAGACAGTGTTTTAGATCCTCTGTCAGGCTCTCTTCTCTCGTGCGACATTCCCGCTTACTAGATGCTTACCTACCTGCATTTCATTGGATCTTTTCACGAAGATTCCACCCGCATTGTCACCAATTACTTCTTTCAAGCGGGACTTTGCAGATTACTTAAGCAGATCACTCCAAAATACAGGCACACTTGCGCCTGCGCTGATCTGTCAAGTTACACAAGTACTGACTGTCAGTTCATAGATTCAGATTCCAAGAAAACAATCGTTAGTGAAGGGGAACGGATTATGGGCGAAATGAATACGGCTGAACTGCTGGTGCGATGTCTGGAGAACGAGGGAGTCCGCTATGTTTTTGGCTTGCCGGGTGAGGAGAATCTCCACGTCCTTGAGGCGCTTAGCCATTCTTCGATCCAGTTCATCACCACTCGCCACGAACAGGGCGCAGCATTCATGGCAGATGTTTACGGTCGGTTAACTGGAAAAGCGGGAGTTTGTTTGTCTACTTTAGGGCCAGGCGCGACAAACTTGATGACTGGCGTGGCAGATGCCAATTTGGATCGGGCTCCCCTGGTGGCAATTACCGGGCAGGTGGGCACCGATCGCATGCATATCGAATCGCATCAGTATCTCGATCTGGTTGCCATGTTCGCTCCCGTGACCAAATGGAACGCCCAAATTGTCCGCCCTACGAACACGCCAGAAATTGTTCGCAAAGCCTTTAAGATTGCCCAGGCAGAGAAGCCGGGAGCTGTTCATATTGATTTGCCGGAAAATATTGCAGCCATGCCTGCCCCTGGTAAGCCTCTCGCTAAGGACAACAAAGAAAGAACCTATGCTTCTTTTCAGAGCATCGAAAAAGCAGCAGATATCATTGCTCAGGCGGAAAACCCGCTGATTTTGGTTGGCAATGGGGCAATTCGGGCCCATGCCAGTGAATTCTTGACCGATTTTGCTACCCGCCTGAATATTCCCGTGGCCAACACTTTCATGGGTAAGGGAGTGATTCGCTATACCCACCCGTTAGCATTGTGGGCGGTAGGTTTGCAGCAACGAGACTACATTAGCTGTGGGTTTGATCGGGCCGATCTGGTGATTGCGATCGGCTATGACCTGATTGAGTATTCTCCGAAAAAATGGAACCCCGATGGCACGATTCCAATTGTTCATATCGGGTCAACCCCAGCAGAGGTAGACAGCAGCTATATTCCAGTGGTTGAAGTCGTAGGAGATATCTCAGATTCCCTGAAGGAGTTGCTCTATCGCGTGCATCGGACTGAAAAACCTGACCCTTATGCCCTGGAGCTTCGGGCTGATATCCGGGCTGATTACGTCCAGTACGCCAAGGATGAAGGTTTCCCGATCAAGCCCCAGAAGATAATTTACGATCTGCGGCAGGTGATGGGACCAGACGATATTGTGATCTCTGACGTTGGTGCCCATAAGATGTGGATGGCACGCCACTATCACTGTGAACGTCCAAATACCTGCATCATTTCGAATGGTTTTGCAGCCATGGGAATTGCAATTCCGGGGGCGATCGCGGCTAAGCTCGTTCATCCCGAACGGCGAGTTGTGGCGGTAACTGGCGACGGCGGTTTCATGATGAACTGTCAGGAACTCGAAACGGCCCTGCGGGTTGGTACCCCGTTTGTGACGCTGATTTTTAATGATGGTGGCTATGGCTTGATCGAGTGGAAGCAAATCAACCACTTTGGGCATTCTACCTTTATCAAGTTTGGCAATCCTGATTTTGTCAAACTGGCAGAAAGCATGGGTTTAAAGGGCTACCGGGTCGAATCTTGCCTGGACTTCATTCCCATTCTTAAAGATGCCTTAGAGCAAGATGTTCCTACGGTCATCGATTGCCCGGTAGACTATCAAGAAAACCTCCGCTTTACCCAACGGGCTGGGGATTTGAGTTGCACAATCTAGGGTTGCAAATCATCAATTTTGCACCCTGGGGTAGTGGGAGCTTTGTCCCCAGAAGGGAGTTCCCCCCTCCCAAACCTTCGTTTTGGTCTACTAGCATAGATAGCGATAGATAGCTAGCCTACTTGGATTGTGAGGAAGGATTCCAATGGAATCCTTCCTCACAAAGCCTCTCAAACTCATACCAATTTTAAAAATGAAGGTTGCTGATGGGGATGTGGGGGCTTCGCCCCCAGCCAGCTTTCGACTTGAGCGCTCAAGCCAAAGGGGATTCCACCCCTTGCACCTCGTCCCCAATCTGCCCTGTTCGCTATTTAAATTGGTATCACAACTGATTTAGGATTGCTATAGATATAGCTATCGCTAGATTGATTAGGACAGTTCATTCTTTCAATTGGGATTACGCCGAAATTTTAGGGTTGCTTTGTCTAACCCGAAGGATTTCTCCGATGACTCCATAAAATTTCGGCATGATGCCGGATGTGGTCTTCGATCAAAGTGGAAATGAAGTAATAGCTGTGGTCGTACCCTTCCTGCATTCTCAATATCAGGGGTTGCCCGACTTTTTCACAGGCTTGTTTAAATAATTCTGGTTTCAGTTGGTGTTCAAGAAACGGGTCTGCCGTTCCCTGGTCAATCAGGATCGGGTGCTTGAGTTGGGTGTGCAAAATCAGTTCGCTGGCATCGTAGGCTTTCCAGGTTTCCTGGTCAGATCCGAGATAATTCGTGAACGCTTTTTGACCCCAGGGAGAGCGCATGGGAGCCGCGATCGGCGCAAACGCGGAAACCGAAAGATATTGGTCAGGATTTCTTAAAGCACAGACCAGTGCGCCATGTCCCCCCATGGAATGGCCAAAAATGCCCTGGCGATCGCCCTTGACTGGAAAGTGCTCAGCGATCAGGGCAGGCAGTTCGCCGGTGACATAGCTGTACATGCGGTAGTACTGGCTCCACGGGGCATGAGTCGCATCCACATAAAAACCAGCACCTGTGCCAAAATCCCAATCATCATTTTCTCCTGGAAGGCCTGTATTCCGGGGGCTAGTATCCGGTGCGACTAGCATCACACCATATTTTGTTGCAAACTGCTGTGCCCCCGCTTTGGCGATGAAATTTTCCTCTGTGCAGGTTAAACCGGAGAGAAAATACAACACAGGA
>JBAUTA010001278.1:0-2520 GCA_049581985.1 Kovacikia sp. | reverse complement strand
ATCTGGGAGTTAAAGTCGATTTGGTGCATAAGTCTGGCTTGAAGCCACGCATTGGAGAACGAATTTTGGCAGAGGTCGTTTACCTGTGACCAGGCGGCAGATTCAGGACTATTTGCAGGATATTTTGGATGCTGTTGCTGAGATCGAGCAGTTTACAACAGGCATTAATTTTGAAGCTTTCTCACAAAATTTAGAAAAGGTGTTTGCGGTTTCAAGGGCGATCGAGATTATTGGCGAAGCCGTGAAGCGCAAGTGCATATAGATAACAGCCAAGACGTGATTGCTGCCATTGCCCCTACTTCACCAAATCCAGCTTTAACGTGCCAAACTTGGGTGACCAAAAGCCATCGTGTCCGGCAAAAAACGCGACCTCCTTGCATTTCCCCCGGCGATGCTCCAGCAGGGAACAGCGCAACATTACCTTCTCCTTACCCTCCTTCGTGTAACGATAACGCTCCAACAACGCCCCACAGACCGGACAGGGCACCTCCGTAAAGGCATCTGGGTCAGGGGTACGCTGGGCATAGGGCAACTCATACCGCTTCCCTTGAGGATTCCAGAACATTACTGTGCCACAGCCCGCAGCACCACATTTGAGAAAATGGTTTGCCTTCAGCTTCTTAGATTGCGAGGGTATTTTGTGCATCGCTTCCCCGCATTTGGGGCAGAGGGTTTTTGTTACCGCTGCTTGAACCTTGGGCGAGGTAGCCGCGATCGCGGTTACCTCACCCGCCTTTATTGCTGGACTGCCAGTAGCTTGCAGCAGTTGCCCCGCCTTTGCCAACGCGGGTGCAAAATAGGTGTGATGCCAGTCAGTCAAATACGCCTGCCAGTCCTGCTTGCCCTGGGCGATCGTATCGAGCGCGGCTTCCATTTGGGCTGTAAACTCCGGCTGAATCAATTCTGGCAGCAGCTTTGCCAACGACTCATCCAGTGCCATGCCTAATGCGGTAGGTTGGAGCTTACCTTTCTCCACCTGCACATACGTCCGGTCTTTCAGGGTTTTAATGGTGGGCGCGTAGGTGCTCGGTCGCCCGATGCCCTGGCGTTCCATCAACTGCACCAACTTCGGTTCGGTATAGCGCGGCGGCGGTTGGGTTTGCTTTTTGTCGGCGGCGGCGTGTTTCAGAGTAAGGGGCTGTCTCTGCTGCAACGCAGGTAACTGGGTATCGGCACTCAAGTTGTTCCAGTAACGCGTGTAGCCCGGAAACTCTACGACCTGTCCCCTGGCTTCCCACTGCACCGAGCCGGATTGGGTGACAACTCTCGTTTTCCGCAAGCGGACAGGGCAACACTGGGAAGCCACGGCACGATTCCAGATCAACTCATACAGGTTGCTCTCCTCAGCACTCGCTTGTAGTTGCGCGGGCGATCGCCGCACGTCTGTGGGACGAATCGCCTCATGTGCTTCCTGGGAGCCTTTGACGGCTCGATGTCGTGTCGTTTTGCTGGGCACATTGGTGGGGTCGTGCTGCTCCAGATATTGCCGCACAGCGACACAAAACGGCTCCGCTAAGGTCACCGAGTCGGTGCGCATATAGGTAATATGACCCGCTTCATACAACGCTTGCGCTACTTTCATTGTTTTGTCGGGACTAAAGCGCAGTTTGGCACCGGCTGCCTGTTGCAAGGAAGAGGTGATGAAGGGGGGTGGGGGTGCCTGCTGGGCGACCTTACCTTCGACCGTAGCGACCTGATGCGGCTGGGCTCGCGCGATCGCCACCAACCGATCGGCCTCGGCCTGGCTGGTCACCCGGTCGGATTCCTGCGCCTCCTTGTCTTCCTTGGCATCGTCCGGTGCGTCCGTATCCGCTGCGGCTTGATTTAATTTGGCGCGGTAGAACGCCTTGAACCCCTCCTGGTATTCCACCCAGACGCTCCAATAGTCCTGGGGTTTGAAGGCTTGAATTTCCTGTTCGCGCCTGCAGAGCAGATGTAAGGTTGCGCTCTGTACCCGACCCATCGATTTTGCCCCGATGTTGAGTCGCCAGACGACATGCTTACTGCCCTTGTAGCCCACCAGCTTGTCCAGGCAGTCCCGTGCTCGCCCAGCGGCAATGAGGGACTGATCGAGCGTGCGCGGACGGGCGATCGCAGCTTGGACAGCCTGCGGCGTAATTTCGCTGTAGACCACCCGCCGTGGATTTTTGAGTTTCAACGCCTGTTGCAAATGCCACCCGATGGTTTCACCTTCGCGATCAGGGTCAGTGGCAATATAGACCGCATCCGCTTGTTTAACCGCTTGCCGCAGGTCGGACAATACCTTTTTGCCTCTGGCATCCCTCGGTTCATAACGACATTCAATGCGCCGATCGAGCAGGTCAAAACCCAGGGCATCCTCGCCGTCATTGGCTAGTTCACGCACATGTCCCATGCTGGCTTTCACAATCCAACCGGGACCAAGAATCTGGCGCAGTTTTTGCGATTTACCTGGACTTTCAATCAGCAAGAGGTTTGCCATGCAGTCAGTTTTCGAGCAGTACTTTCATAGTACAACCGATCTAAACAACCGATCTAAAC
>JBAUTA010001277.1:0-2636 GCA_049581985.1 Kovacikia sp. | reverse complement strand
CGTCTGGACTATACGCAACCGTAGTAACCATGTTGGTATGTCCCTGCAACGTCCTCAGACAGTCGCCTGTCTCTCTATCCCAGACTTTAACTGTTTGGTCAAGACTGCCACTGACTAGATGGGTTCCATCAGGGCTGAAAGCGATCGACTTTACCCAGCCCTGATGTCCCATTAAAGTTTTTAGACATTGCCCTGTGCTCCAATCCCAGAGCTTGATCGTCTGGTCTTCTGATGCGCTTGCCAGGGTCTTCCCATCGGGACTAAAGGCGACAGACCACACCCGACTCAGATGCCCCAATAGTTGAATAGCGTCACGCACAACCCCTGAGCGACTGTTGTAAGCAGCGGCTTGCGACAAGTCGGCAGAGGTCTGGAGATCCCAAACTCGAATCGTGGCATCCTGGGAACTGGTAGCGATGTATTGACCATTGGGACTGAAGGCGATCGCATTAACAGAGTAGGTATGCCCCACAAAGGTTTTGAGGCAATCTCCCGTGTGGGCATCCCAAAGTTTGACGAGATAATCATCACTAGCACTGGCAAGGAATTGACCATCTGGGCTAAAAGCAACTGCCCAGGTCCAGTGCTCATGGCCCTTGCAGATCACGAGTTGCCTGCCACCAGGGATGTCCCAGATTTGAATCTTACCACTGGTATCACTGGTTGCTAACCGCTTGCCATCCGCACTAAATGCGACGGAAGTTACCCCCCCAAAGGCTTCAGCAAAAGCAGACTGATCAATTTTGCAATGGGCAAAGTTAGTCCGGTGCAGGGTGACGCTGGGCAGGTATGCCTGACGGATGGTTAGCCTGGAAAAGTCTTGATCGCACAAATTACTGCGCAACTGCCAGAACAAATTCAGCAAATTCCCCGCCGCATAGCCACTTACTAATGATTTGTCGTGGAGAGCGGCTAACAAACAGGTGAGATGCTTTTCGAGGTTTTGCTGATGCTCAAATGCTTCCAGGAGCTTGTCTTTGACAGGTTGCAAAATTAACCGGATCTGGGCTTCTCGAAGGTAATCTTTTGTTTGCGCTTTGATGAAGGCGTAACAGTTGAAGAACGTCAATTCCTGAGCAGAAATACTGTAATAGAACTGGCGCACTAGCTGCTCAGTCATATATTCCATCACGACAGGCTGCTGGGAAAACCCACCAGTATTGGTTTCAATCAGCGATCGCGCCTGCAATGATGCTAAGGCCTCTAATAGCTCTCTCTGGGAAGCTTTGGGAATGATATCTGCCTGTAACTCTTCCAATGCAACCGATTCACGGGAAATAGCGAGCCAATACATTAGCTGTAGTTCCAGGTCTGATAGACGGTTGAGTTGCTGATCGAGGAGTTCGCTAATATCGCCAAAGACAACCGTTCCCTGGGTCAAAAAAGCCCTGATATTGCCGTCAAACAGCGATCGAACCGTCGCGGCTGCAATCTTGAGGGCTAGAGGATTACCGTTATAATGTTGAATGAGCTGATCACAATTAGCATCGGATTCTAACAATCCTTTCTGATTTAGAAGCTTTTGTCCTTCTAAAAGTTGCAGGCCAATTAACCGCAGCGATCGCACAGGCAGGGTATCCCCTTCTCGAATGCTAACTTCTGTTGGCTTCTCGCGACTGGTCAAGATGACGCAACTCTGATGCCGCTCATCACAGATACGGGCGATCAGTTGGCTGTAGGCTTCGTAATTCTGCTGATAGTGGCCCGTCCGTTCACCGCTCTGGAAAATGGATTCCACGTTATCCAAAACTAATAAACAGCGATACTGACGCAGATATTGTATGAAGCAGGAGATCTGACTATTAACAGTCTCCGGTAGCTTTACCAGCTGCTGGTTTGAGAGAACCAGCAGCAAGTCGGCTAGTAAATCTTGTAGAGAAGGAGCATGACGCAGACTGCGCCAGATCAGATAATCAAATTCATCCTGTACCTGTTCGGCTAATTTGACTGACAATGCCGTTTTGCCGATGCCGCCCATGCCGAGGATGGTGACCAGACGACAGCGATCGTGCCGAATCCACTGTTTTAGAATTGCTAACTCATCAATCCGGTTGTAGAACACAGAAACATCAATCTCCTCTCCCCAGTCCTGGTGGGGAGTAGGGGGCAGGGAGCAGGGAGTAGGGGGAATCCCGGCTCCACTCCCCACGGCTTCTACACCCCTCTCCTTCTGGATCGCTCGCTTTAGCACAAACTGAAAGTTACGCCTTGTCACCTTCTCTCCCAGCACATCAGAGAGTAGTTTCCACAGGTCAGACCCCGTATCTTTGATATAACCCAGGGTGTAATCAAACTGTTCCGCCATCTCCTTATAAGACTGACCTTCCCACGCCTGCCGAAACACAATGGTCTGAACTTTGCTTAACTTCCCCTGTGGCAAAACTTGCTCAATGAACTCCAACCCTTCTTCAACAGTCACGCCCCTCGCTCCCCAGATAAATCGCTCAATGCGGTGAAAAACAAAGCCTCTTGCCTATTTTCCGAACTGATAGAGCCATCCCTAATTCCTTCTGGTTGAAACACCTACCGTCAAGGCCCCACTCTACCTTATGGAGATACTCCGCTTCAGCAACCCACTTTACGGTAATTTCCTCAGCAATTTTCATCCTGCGATCAAATTTAATCAGTCTTACTGG
>JBAUTA010001276.1:0-1865 GCA_049581985.1 Kovacikia sp. | reverse complement strand
TTTGCGGTTGTAGGCATCAATCACTTTTTGACGCAAGTCGAGTGAGTAGGCTTTCATAATGGGTGATCGTATAGGCGGTCTTGGAATACCTCCTCACTGTATCCCATCCGGATGAGAACCGCTATATCTGCTGATGCCATCATTGCGCCAGCAAAACTGATGAATTATCTGCTGGTATTTCGTCCAGTCGATGATAAATCCAAGTTTCTGGCTCAGGCAGGTTATGGCTCAGATAATTGGCAACAGCTAGAACTGGATTTAAGAAACCAGATTTTACCGCTGGATGCGAAACCTAGTGACGAGGCGAATCGGTTTGGGAATGTGTATGAAATTCGAGGGGTGTTGACAGGTATAAATGCCGTGAATCTAGCGGTGGTAACAATTTGGATGACGGAGTACGAAACAGGACAAACCAAATTTATTACGCTGTATCCAAATAAGGAGGTTAGGTAATGTCATTTGAACTATTTAGTCGAGTTGCGCTGCGAGAAGATTTCCCCAAATATAAGCTGAAGCGGGGTGATGTAGGGACTGTTGTAGAGCATCATCCGGTTCAGCAGGGGGAAGATGGTTATAGTCTGGAGGTATTCAATGCAGTCGGAGAAACCATAGCGGTATTAGTAGTGTCAGAATCTCAGATTGAGCCATTGATGAATAATGAAGTGTTACATATCCGGATGTTAGATGAGGCTGTTTGAGAGATTGTTAGGTGTCAAAATACATGAACCCAGTTCTTTTCCTTAAAGAACAAAATGTCTTTTCAATCAAATTTGCGTCAATCATAAAGATTTAAAAACTATAAATATTCACCGTTGAGCGTTAGTTGAGGGGTTATCTACGGATGTTGATTTTCTGTGGATTTTTGCCTGTTGGCCTCTGTGTTTCTTAAGTCATTGAATTTTGCAAGAAGCTTTTGGTAGAGGTAGTCGTCTTTGCCTCTAACACTGCCTACAAATTCAATTTTCCCACGTAGAGAGTCTAGGAACTGCGCTGTATTCTTCTCTGGTAAAGTCGTTTTCTTTGCATATTTTTCTATATAACGCAAGTTGCTAGTTATCCCGACAGCAATTCTCATTATGAAGAGAGTTCTCATTCAGGAGTTCTGTTTTGAGCAATTCAACTGGCTGGAACCCGCATTCTATCGTTCAGCAACTCAGTCATAAAGCTTTCTGTAATCTATGATTTGAGTACAAATATCTCATAATGAGAAGTGCTGTTATCCCGATAGGGATTGAGCAATAAAATCCTCTCCAGAAACCACTACGCCAGGAGAGGAGAAAATGTTTACCGAAATTATAGCCCTCTATGCCATCACTGAAGATTTGCTCAAGGCCGTGGGGCACCAGGAAGACTGCCGCTGTCAGATGAGTGATGCAGAAGTCATTACCGCCACCTTAGTTGCAGCGCGCTTCTTTGGAGGCAATCACGTCACAGCCTGTCAGTATTTGCAAGAGCACGGTTGGATGCCCCGAATGCTGAGCCCATAGAGATTTTCACGACGCGTACATCGGTTGTTTGTACCCTTACTCGATCTGTTTGACTGCCTGGGCCTGGTGCTCAAATCGTTGACCCCCAACACAGAGTACTTGTTGGACTCATTCCCTGTGCCAATCTGTGACAATATTCGGATTCCCCGAGCTCGTTTAGTCCACTCGGAGGATTATCGGGGCTACATTGCCTCTAAAAAGCGCTACTTTTACGGCATCCGGGTTCAGTTGCTCGGAACCCGAGACGGCATCCCGGTTCAATTTGCCTTTTTACCGGGTGAAGCCAATGACACCCGAGGACTCAACGCCCTCCCCCTCAACCTGCCAGCGGGCAGTTCAGTCTATGGGGATGCTGGTTATACCGACTATCAGGCGGAA
>JBAUTA010001275.1:0-5314 GCA_049581985.1 Kovacikia sp. | reverse complement strand
GGTGAGTACGGGGTTGGGGTGGAACCCCCACGCAGGGGGCGCTGCCCCCTGCGCCCCTGTACTCCATTGATATGAAAACCGCTCTATCTCCAGCTTCGCCCATCCCACTTAAACCTTAAGGAAACATTATAAAGCGAAACGGGTTTGCTCTAATGGATTGGCTGACCAGTAGAACTCATCGGATTGATTGGGTTACCTGATGGACTCTCGATAAGGGCTTTCGACCATAGACTGGGCGCAACCTGAACCAGGGGATGCGATCGCATCCCCCAAAACTCGTTCAGCAGAAGCAGTTAAACTTTGGCGGCGATTTTTGCTTCCTTTGCGGTCAGGCGTTCGTAGGTTGCCCGCATTTTCAGCCCCGTCAAAACCTGGAATAACCCCGTTCCGTTCGTCGATCCAGGATACTCCCGGTGCTGAAGCAAAAGCTCAGTCAACTCACCGCTATGTTTGGCTGAGGTTTTGCTGAGATGCTGCTCAATGTAAATCACTTCTTCCAGTCGATCAAATTGACCATCTACCTCTAATACTGAAACACTGTGGCTATAGTAGGCATCCGGTCCGTAGTGCATTTTAATGCCAGGATAGGAACAGGTCAGCTTGCGTCCGCAGGGAATCCAGTCGATCGTTGAACCTTCATCAAACAGGTAAGCTGGCTCAAACCCTTCTACCCCATCCCGTTGGATCATCTGAACACGCAGAACCTTGCGTTCCTGATCGTCCTTAATCAGCTTGGTCGGCAACACCTGAAGAACCACATCCGCATATTCTTTCTGAGGATCGATATATGCCTGGAAGTCAGGACGACGAGAGTTAATTGCTGCTAACACGTCCTCGTAGGTATGACCCCGCTCCGCCATATCCCGCTGAATTTTCCAGGCAATCTTGACCTCGTCACTAATATCAAGATAAACGCTGAAATCTAAAAGGCTGCGAACCCGCTCATCATAAAGAGGATGGAGCCCCTCAATCACCACAATATGATTTGGCTCAATCAGTTCGGGCGGGTCAATCATGCCAGTCTCGTGGTTGTAGATTGGCTTGTTGATGGTCTCACCGCTCTTTAAAGCCTTGATCTGCTCGTACATCAGATCAAAATTATTGGCTTTGGGGTTGAGTGCGGTAACTCCAGCTACCTTACGTTGTTTCCGATCCAGACTGTGGTAGTCATCCAGGCAGATGACGGTAACGAGTTCTTCCCCAAACAAATCTGAAATACGCCGTAAAAAGGTAGACTTCCCGCATCCGGAGTCTCCGGCAACGCCGATTAGAACCACTCGGTCTGGCTTACTGGTCATAGGATTCCTCTAAACAAATAAGATATCTACTAAATGTGTGGTGAGTAAGCTAAATCTGCGGTCTACGGGCTATCTCACTGATTCAAAGCATGGCTATCCCCAGTTAGGAACTTTCGCCTATCTCCGATTACCGTAAGTTCCACGCAGTAAAACCGAGCCTAGCCAACCGAGGCTGTGAGAGGGTCACCGCCCATCGGAAAGAACTCTAACCTGCGTCGGTAAGTATTTAGTACTACCGTTAATGTGATTCTACCAAAAACGGGATCTTCCCTACAAGGCTTATTAGTGAATTGCTAATTAATTTTAAAGCGCAAAGGATTGGTGGAGACTCATGCACCCAGGAACTACTATGGCGATCCTGGTTGGATTGTGAGATCAGTTTCTACTGGAATCCTTGCTCACAAAGCATTTATTCTCACAAATGATTTAGGATTGCCATCTAGGTAAAAGCGGCAGCTTGAAGCACAATAGTAAATTAGGTTAGGTTCGGAGGTTTGGAACAAAATGTCTAACTTTAGCGCAGCAGGTGGTGCCGCCAATACAGTTTCAGGTCGTCGCGTATATCTCTACGAGGTTGTCGGTTTACGTCAGAGTAACGAAACTGACAAGGCGGGCTATGCCATTCGTCAAAGCGGTAGCACGTTCATTACGGTTCCCTACAACCGAATGAATGAAGTGATGCAACGGATTACTCGATTGGGGGGAAAGATTGTCAGTATCAAACCTTTGAATACTGATCCTGAAATGAATGGGAACGTTACCCCAGAACAGAAAGAAGTCGGGGTTAAAGTAGAAACTGGTAAGGGTAACAAACCAGATAAAGAGAGCAAACCCATGACTCAAGCAAAGGAAAAGGCAGATATTCCCGTGAATATCTACCGTCCGAATAGCCCCTTCGTTGGTCGGGTCATTTCAAATGAAGAGTTGGTTCGACCGGGGGGAATTGGCACCTGTCACCATGTCAAGTTTGATATTTCTGGTGGGGATTTGAGGTATCTGGAAGGTCAAAGTATTGGAATTATTCCCCCTGGGACAGATAAAAATGGAAAGCCTGAAAAGCTTCGGCTTTATTCCATTGGTTCTACCCGGCATGGCGATGATTTGGATGATAAGACTGTTTCTCTTTGTGTTCGCCAGTTAGAGTACAAGCATCCTGAAACGGGCGAGATGGTGTATGGGGTCTGTTCTACCTATATTTGCAATCTGAAACCTGGCGACGAAATCAAGATTACGGGGCCAACGGGTAAGGAAATGCTGTTACCCGAGGATGAGCATGTCAACGTGATCATGCTGGCAACCGGAACCGGGATCGCTCCATTCCGCGCTTTTCTCTGGCGGATGTTTAAGGATGGAGAGCGGGCAATTAACCAAGACTATCAGTTCAAAGGTTTTGCCTGGCTGATCTTTGGGGTCGCAACGACGCCTAACGTTCTGTATAAAGACGAGTTGGAAGAGATTGAGAAAAAGTATCCGGATAATTTCCGTGCTACCTACGCCATTAGCCGGGAGCAGAAAAACCTGGAGGGTGGCAGGATGTATATTCAGCATCGGGTCGCTGAGCACGCTGCGGAACTTTGGCAAATGCTCCAGAATGAGAAGACTCACACCTATATTTGCGGTCTGAAAGGAATGGAAGATGGCATTGATGAAGCTCTCTCGGCTGAAGCTGCCAAATACGGTGTTGAGTGGAAGGAATATCAGCGATCGATGAAGAAAGCGGGTCGCTGGCATGTTGAAACGTACTAGTGTTGCAAACACTAAATTTTGCACCATGGGGGTTTAGGGGCTTCGCCCCCAGAAGGGGGTTTCCCCCCCTCTACCCCCTCCCAAACTTTCGTTTTGGTCTACCAGGATTGGAAAGTCACTAGAACAAGCGGGCATAAATTTTCAACCTGCCACCTGTTGTGACTAGGTTCGCCCTCTCCCTCCATCCCTCTCCCAAAATGGGCGAGGGACTTTTAATCCGGCTCTCCTTCTCCTTATTATGGGAGCTATCCATTACGCAGATCTCGTCCAAATCGCCCTCAATCCTTGGGTTCCCTTCTCCCATTTTGGACTACCGTGTACACACTAGCCCCCAGTGGAAAGATGTGGGGTGCTGCACACCCTCACATCCCCAGGAAGCAGGCAAGAAAACTGCGTTTTCTTAGGAGTCTGGGTCAAGGCAGCGGACTGGGCTTCCGACCCTTGGGGGCTGGCCCCCAAACCCCCATTTGGGGGACGGCTGCGTCCCCCAACCCCCCTCCAAACGAAATCCCGGCTTGCGTTTCGAGGCTGGGACCGTGATCAGGACCAAGCTTTCACACTCGATTCAAGCTTAGGGTGCAGTAGGCTTGACTGATTTCCCTGGATTCTCTTCCCATTGGCCTTAAACCTATCCCCCCAGGCCCTTTCGGGGGGGGAGTTAGGACCCCACGATGTCTCGCATCCAAGGGGCGAGGGTCTATCTCTCTGTTCTTAAGATACAAGGGGATGGGGGATGGGGACTAATTAAGCTGGGTAAGGATTTCACCGACTTTTGCGTAATGGATAGTTTGATGGGAGAAGGGGTTGGGGGATGAGGATGGTTCAGAATACAGTCCAACATCGACTCAACCTTTTAAGGGCTGAACCCGCAACCTGGATGACTGTTGGCAGTGCGCTTATGCTATTTGTTGCTAGCAGCGTGCGCCACATTTTATTCCAGTCTAATGGCTGGGATTTAGGTATTTTTGACCAGGCAATTTACCTGATCAGTCAGGGACAACCAGCGATTTCCTCGCTGTTGGGGTTTCATATTTTGGGGGATCATGCGGTCTGGATATTTTATCCGCTGGCAATCCTATACAAGCTTTATCCATCTGTGTTCTGGCTGTTTGCGGTGCAGGCGATCGCGCTGGCAGTGGGAGCACTCCCAATCCGCTATCTGGCCTTACAGGCAGGGTTGACGTCTGCCCAAGCCGTAGCCATGATGGGCGTTTATTTACTCTATCCGCTGGTATTTAACCTCAACCTGTTTGATTTTCACCCAGAGGTGATTGCCTTACCCGCGTTGCTATGGGCGGTTCTAGCGGCACGATCGCAGCAACTCGGTTGGTTTTGTTTTGCCATCGTCGTCGTTCTAGGTTGTAAAGAAGTTCTGGCCCTGACGGTAGCTGCAATGGGGGTTTGGCTGCTGTTGTGGGAAAACAGACGGGTGTATGGGGCGATCGCGATTGGCAGCGGCATCCTCTGGTTCATCGTTGCAACTCAGGCGATCATTCCCCACTTTGGTGGCTCAGTTGAACGGCATTTGGCCATGTATGGATCCCTGGGGAGCACCTTCCCAGAGGTTGTTAGCCATCTGCTCAAGCATCCCTGGTTACTGCTAACTCAGAGTGTCACGGCTCACAATCTGATTTACCTGGGCTTGTTAGGGGCTCCCGTGCTCTGGGGCATTTCCTTTCGCTATTTAGCTCCTCTAATTGCGGCAATTCCCCAACTAGTGATCAATCTACTCACCAGTACCCCTGCCCAAAAGGATCTAATCCACCAGTATTCCCTGCCTATCCTGCCCTTTTTGTTGCTATCGGTGATGGCGGCTCTGGCTGCCAGAAAAACCTGGTTGCGGAGTCAGCGGGCAATTTTCCTCTGGTCGATCGTGGCTTTTCTGGCTCTGGCAAAATATGGCTACTTTGGGTCGATTTACCTGGATTCATTAGATACCTGGCATGCAACGCGCGGAGCGATCGCCCAAATTCAAAGCCAGGGAAGCGTTCTGACAACCCACAATATCGTTCCGCACCTGACCCACCGTTCCCAAATTCGCTTCACCCTGGCGACGGCCCCCCCGGATCTGGCGCAGTTCGACTATGTGTTGTTAAACCTGCGCCATCCAGGCTGGATGAGTACACCAGAATTTGCTAAAAGTCTGGTCATCCAGCTTCAGCACAACCCCAAGTTCCAGCTTCTCTCCCAACAGGATCAGGTCTATAGCTATCGTCAGATTGACTAGTAGACCAAAACTTTCGTTTTGGAGGGGGGTAAAGGGGGAAACC
>JBAUTA010001274.1:0-5944 GCA_049581985.1 Kovacikia sp. | reverse complement strand
TCACCAATGCAGTTGCTCAATGGCAGGTCAAGCTATTTGGAATTTCCTCAGCAGTCCTAGATTGGCTCAGTAGCCTGAAACCCAGACCTGTCGTAATAATTTGAATCTCATTGCGCATCTCGTGGGCCAAGGCGGGTCTTGTCATTGTAAACCATGTTAGCGATGCACACCTCAGTACATTATTAAAAATGGCTCCGTTCACAATGGCAAGCAAAAATATCAATGTAAAAGCTGTAGTCGTCAGTTTGTTGACAATCCTACTAAAATTACTATTTGAGACGAAACAAAACAATTGATTAACAAACTATTACTTGAAAGAATATCACTAAGAGGAGAGGAATTGCCAGAGTCACAAAAGCATGCTGTTATTGGTTGCAAAATTATATCAATTAGAAGCTAGCTCGTATCCCTGGACAGATAAAGTTTTCAGACAAATCCAAAGGTAAGCTGACAATCAAATGTAATGAAATGTGGCCATTTGTTGATAGTAAGGAAAATGAGGTTTATATCTGGCTGGCGATACTGCAATACCCGATTCAAAAGCAGCCTAAGTCCACCACATCTCCTCTGAAGCATAGTAGAAAAGCGACTGCTATCTCTAAGCGACTGCCTTTATTGGGAAAAACTCCCATATATTATGTGGGTTATTGAGAACTAAACCTCATCCATCTTGAGACCTGAAGCTTTTTGAGGTCAATTTTATAAACTGAGTATAGCCCTCCATACTTTCGAAGGCGAAGACTAATGTTGAAAGTCGAAACCTAGCGCTGGCAGCAGTCTCCTGAGTTGCTCAGGGAGCAAGGACTCTGTGCCGAGCATCTCCCTAGCCGTGAAAGTTTCCTAGGGCTCTACGAAATCGCTCAGGGCAAAATCGCCATAGCAGTCGGCACTTAAAAAGTTGGAAAGACGAAGGATGGACTGTTCTTCCTCGATGTCTGCATTTTTCTCTAGAGGTCTCCCCACCGGAGGACCCCATTCCAGATAAACCACGAATAAAGTCCAAAATGAGCTTTTATCATGAGTAATAGCGATACTAAACAGTACAATTAAGTTGTTTTCTCTGGATTACGCTCTATATTGTAAATTTTTAGATATATATGCGAAATTTAATTGAAAAAATATTTTCTTGTGATAAATTTCTGGAGATTTGGGAAACTTTTAAACAAGTTCTCTCATCCTTCTCTACATGGAAAAACTGCCTTTTGCTTGCGTTTTTTGCGTGACAACCTTTACTTATCTTCCGATTAAGCTTTCTCTCTCATCCTATCTTGCTCCAACTCTGCATGGCAAGATATTGGATACTTTCCGCAGAAATACAACCTACTCTGTCCTGGTGAGCCTTGCTCTTTTCTCTTTGTCATGTCTCCCTGCAGACGCTAGAAAAGTAAATGGGACGAGAAGAACTACTACTAACAGTACTAGTAGTTCTGTGGCAACCCCGGCCCCGACACCGACACCAGCCCCGACACCAGCCCAGAATACAACGACATGGAGTAGCCCAGTTGTGATTACTCAAGAGGGAACATACACAGGGAAATGGCGGAGCACTAATCCAGACATTCCAGCTGTCAAAGTTACGACGAACGCCCCCGTTATAATCCAGGATTGCCAAATCGAAAGCGCTGGTGACGGAATCTGGAGCATTGGCGTAAACGCTAATGTGACCGTTCGCAATTGTCAAGGCCAGGGGCTAAACCCAAACATTGCAAATCGTAAAAAGGGATATTTCATTAATATTGGCAACTTCTCTCGGGCGGTCATTGAGAATAACACCATAATTTCCTTTGGGACTGGAATTCGAGCATTGGACTACTCTGGGGGAACTGGCCAAACTCTTGGTGTGCGCTATAACTTCTTTAAAAATGTAGATGGTCGACTATCAGATGGAAACAACGGCTACCTAACAACGACAGCAACAGGCGGAGCTGCAATCGGTTTGGATCAGCTAGTTGGTGCAAATATTGATATTGGCTGGAATCAGGTTATCAATCAACCTGACGCTAGCACCGTTGAAGATGTTATTAGCACCTATGGTTCGAGCGGAACATCAAGCCATCCGATTACCATTCATGACAACTACTTGCAAGGAGGATATGCGCCGCTTCCTAGCGCCTATTTTGATTACACTGGAACAATGATAAACATTGGCGATTTCTTGGGCAATGTGGGCTATGTTCATGTCTACAATAACCAAGCCGTCAGCTTTGAGAATGGAGGAATATTCATCAGTGCAGGTCATAACAATGAGGTAGACCATAATCGGGTTATCTCTGCCCAAAAGTTATCTGATGGAACAACCTTGGGAGGTACCTGGCGGACTGGGCTTAACTTTTGGGATTACTACGAAGGCTCTGGCTATTGGCATGACAACAGAATGCATGATAACGCTGTTAATGTCGTCAATAGGGATGGTGATCAAGCAAATGCTTACCTGGTAAGCGTTGGGGGATCTAATACGGTAACGAATACGACTGATCCATTAGGCCACCCAGCGACACAAGCTGACGAAGTGGCAGAGTATCAGTACTGGCGTCAGAAAGTGTTTAATGCTGGTGTCGGCATTGGTTGCTGGAGCTGGGCTAGTTGCCAATGATAAAGTTTGAAGTGAGTTGGCCCCCGGATTTCGGATAGTTCCCTTCGTGAGTCTCTAGCTCTGTACGCTGTTACTCAACAGGAGCATCCCATGAATCTGAGTCGCAAAAAGCATAGCGCTGCCGTTAAGGCTAAAGTCGCCCTTCAAGCACTCAAAGGTGAGCAGACCATGGCCGAACTGGCCGTAAGCTAGGAGGTCCATCCCAACCAGATCCACAAAAGAAAACGGCAGTTGCTCGATGGTGCAAAGGGCATGTAATAGATCAAACTTGATCTGACAGATGAGAACTACCTGACACTAAAAAGTTCTCTTGTTTTTGATTGGGGTTTCACCTCCAGTTGTTGATCCAATATTTTCTCTAACGCCAATTGTTTGCTATCGAGAAAGGTTTGCATCGGCGTTTTCCCATAACAGTACTTGCCACTATGGACACGGTCACAGTTGTACTCTAGCAACCATTCATCGAGGTCAGCTTGTAACTGCTCTATGCTGGTGTAGAGCTTCTTACGAAAAAGGCAAGGCGATAAAACTCTTCCAGCACGGTGCGATGGAAGCGCTCACCCAGGAGAGACAAAGAGGCCTCGCTTCTTCAGTTCATTGGACACGCGCAGTTGCCCATAGGCTGGCTGCTCAATCGCAAACGCTACAACCGCTTGCTCAAGGTGCTCTTCAACCCGGTTTTTGACACAAGGTTTCTTGCGGTTAATTTCGTGCAAGGCGGCCTCACCGCCTTGCTCATAGAGTTGCTTGAAGTGGTAGAAACTGTCGCGGGAATAGCCCATTACTTTGCACGCCTGGAAGACACTGCCCAGCATTTCAGCCAGTTTGAGCACGCCCAGTTTAGTTTTGATAATCTTTTCTTCGTTAGTCATCGTGACATTCCTCCTTCAGATTCAATTTATCAGAAATGTCAGATCAAGTCTTATCTAATGCACTTTTAAGAGGTAGTCGGCACACTTATCGACTGGTTTTCTTTCATCCTTACTCAGACCTCGCAAGGTTGCACTTCTACGGATGCCGCTAGCAACCAAGCTCGCTTGACCGGATAAAAGCTTCAAAAGCCGCTCAGACACCCATTTCTCAGATTCTTTACTGCCCTTGCTGACAAAAAACATGAGCGGCCTTCCACAGATAGCTCAGAACATGCATCAAGTCCAGGATGATGGTGAGCTGGATAGAATGTTTCTGGGCATATTGCTGAAGCAGTTCTAACTGAGTCTTATTCCCATCGACGACAGCTTCGTAACCAGATCCTCGAACGCGGTTCGGGCTGGCTCATAAGGATTCTCAAACTCAATGCAATGTGCCCCAATTTCCATGGGGCTCCTCTTCTGGCGAACATATGATCTTTGCTTATGTCATATGTTCCTTGATGAGCCCCTTTCTCTCCTAATTTATCCTCGGAACCCTTTATTGCTGCGTCGCTAAGAAGAGCTGCACCCAGCTATTTAGCAAGATTGAATGGCCGTTTGTCAAGCATAGCTAGGAAGCGCATAGCAGTTGGTAAAGGAGCGTAATTGTCAATTGCCCATTGCCTTCCTTGTGCAGAAATTCTTTCTAGAACCTTTTCATCCTTCTCTAATATTTGCGCCGTTCCTTTTGGAGACTCAAAATCTACTCCAACATAATGCTTCCAATTCTGCGGCATCACAGGTAGCACTGCGCCGTATTTTTCCAAATCGGCATGAAACACTACCGAACCCGCTGACCAAGATTCCCATAAACGCCAACTGTCCCATTGAAGGAGACGTTGAGGTTGTGATACCAATTTGTTCAGTAAAGGATGTAATACCAATCGTCCATGCTGATGTTTCAGCATCCCAAAAGGATGAAAATCTATTTTCAGAGCAATTTGTTCAGTACACGATGCCTACGACGAGGAGGTGCTCCAAAATTTCGAGGATAGAAAGGTCCGCCGAAAGATCCCCCAAAACATGCGGATGCGGCAGATTCTTTCAATTTAGCGTAGTAAGTTGGATAGTGACGCCTCCCAGTCATCTCCCATAGCAAACGGTCATAAGGTTCAGTTGGAAAATTGTCGTTGGATAGTGTATCAGTTGTCCTATCCATCGGTAGTATCTTCTGAAGAAGGGGTAGAAATTCCGTAATGGCCTTTTCTCGGACACTGTGGCTAACCCGAAAATTAGCCAAAATTGATTTCTGCCGCAATTTGTATGGCTGGGAGTTTCTGGTTTGTTGCAAGATTCGTTCCGAGAGTCCAAAAGCCCAAGGGTACACATTAGAAGGATACTGATACGAGCGGTTATAGTGTGTTTTAAGAATGAGATCAAATTGTCTGAATTCAGGTTTCCAAGATTCACACGCCCAATCGTCACTTGGATCAATATATACGGTGAGGTATTTTCGCTTAGTATGAAATAGTCCATCAGGCATAGTTCTGTTTTTATAAAAATACCAATTATGTTCCATCACGACAATCGCACAATCATCAGGAGTCACATTGGGATCATATTTCAACAAATAGTCTCCCTCAACCAAAGATTTTTGCCAATAATTAAGATTGGAATAAAACGGCACTCCTAGTTGTGAAAGGCCTTCTGCCAAACACACAATAGAATGAGCGAATGGATTGTTATCCGGTGGACCTTCAGGAAGACAATAAAAAAAGACTGAGAGATTCATATCAACACTCCAGAAAGATTTGAGTCAGCAATTCTCATTAATACGGCTTATGTGAGTTGAAGTAGTTTCAAAAACCAAGGGGAGACATCAAGATAAAGATAACAACATCCAAGCTTGAGGTCTCCCATGAATATGGGGTCTATCGATCCCAGTATGCTAGTTTTGAACCTTATTTTATCGGAAGCCTCACCGTGTAAAGGTTTTAAGCTCTTCAACCTAGCAAGAATGCGCATTTTGGCTAGAAGCCTTATCTGATAGGGGTTCTATGTAAATCAACCGTCAAATTAGCATAAGGGGATCGATAGAGCCTGAATATGATAGACGCTCCGACTCTACTGACCACCATTTACGTCCTGGTGGATGACTGGTATCGACAACAGGGGTATCGCTTTATCCCCGCTTTGCCCGGCCCCCAACTCAGTTTCAGCGATAGTGAGATGTTGACCTTACTGCTGGCAATGGACTACTTTCCCTACCCTGGAGAGCAACAGTTTCTGGGCTTCATCCAGGCAAACTACTTGAGCTTGTTTCCCAAATTGTTAGACGAGAGTCAGTTCAATCGCCATGCTCGACGATTAGAAGTAGCAATTATAAATTTGGATTTGCTGCGCAGTATACAGACATAAAGGCTACCGTTCGGAAGAGGATGAGCCTAAGTCAAGTGGGTGCAAGCACAGCAATGAAAGACATCTTAAATTTTGCGATGCT
>JBAUTA010001273.1:0-2991 GCA_049581985.1 Kovacikia sp. | reverse complement strand
GAGCAATACTCCTGGCTCTTTTAGGGCCGCTTAAAGCTCAGCAAGTAATTCCCAATCAGCCCCTCAACACCTATCCGTCGGGAAATCCCAATCAGCCTACTAGCCCTTATCCCCGAAACAATTTGGGTGAACGGGTGAGTCCCTGCCGCCAACTAGGCAAGAAAGATACTGTTGTGATTATTGAGGCAAGCAATCGCGATCGGATGCAGAAGGTAAATCAGGTGGTGAGTCAACACAATTTACAGGGAGACTTCTGTGCTTCCAGGCGAACGGGCAGAACAGTTTGGATGTCGCGACAGCTCAGCAATGTAGACACAGCAGTAAAAGTTTTTGATTACTTCCGGAGTGTTGGTTTAATCAGTCCAGTTAATCCCAACGGCAACGGCAATTCTCTACAAAATGGAGCATTTTCTCCCTCTCCTATGCCTGGTTTCCAGAATTCAGGAAGTTCCGATTCCTACAATTCAGTCCCTCCCAGTCGGATTGTCCGCCCCCAATACGGAAATTATGGCTCGTTTTAATTGAATAAAAAGGAAGGGGCGCTATGTTTGTTGCCCCTTTCCTCTGACTAAATCTTCACCATTTCCTTTTAGATACAAGCTTTCCCTTACTAAGACTTTACCCAGGTAGGTTTTTATACGGTTTATTCTGGAGTACATAGCAAGTTCTTTACAAAATTCGTTTCTTCTCTAAGTAATTCCAGGCAAAACTGAAAAGTACCTTCTGTAGGCTTCTGCCTCAGCAACCGCAGTGTGTTTGGGTTCAATACCTCCACTATTTATTTTTAGGGTGCTGGCTTCTTGGGTAGGTGTATTGGATCCAAGGTGAACCGCTGTCAATCATGCTGAGGCTAAGCTTCGTTAACTGAACACTAACCAGTTTAGCGAACAGAAGTTTCAAGACTGGATTTTAGACGATAGGTGTGATCTCCCCTCACCTTAGCTATAGCTGTTTGAGCCTGTTGATCCGGGTTTAGACACTTTGTTGTCTAGAATCTAGAGCCACTGTTTGAAGCCCAAATCCAGTGTTTGGTCGGAATCTGCTTTTTATAGCACTACTCCTATAGGTTAGGACGGGGTGCAGGGGTGGAACCCCTGGCTGGGGGCTTCGCCCCCCCCCTTTAATTTCAATGTCCTAACGCGCTTGCGTAGGGCTATATCAGAAGTTCAGTTGTTGGGGGTGATACCTCAAATGCACTGAAGCTTCACCAATTACTTTGACCATTTGAGCAACAGCAATGCCTACGAATATTGATGGAGAAGGGGAGGTCACGTCAGTCATGCAAACAGAGAACAATCTCGTAAAAGAAGCCTGGGAGTTGTTAGAAGATTCGATCGTCTATTATCGGGGCCATCCCGTGGGTACGGTTGCAGCGAGAGATCCCTCGGCTGAAGCGCTGAACTATGACCAATGCTTTGTCCGTGATTTTGTCTCCTCTGCCCTTCTGTTTTTGATTAAAGGACAACCAGACATCGTACGCAACTTTTTGATTGAAACATTGGGGTTGCAGAGCAGCGATAAGCAAATGGACTGCTTTAACGCAGGTCAGGGATTAATGCCCGCTAGCTTTAAGGTGGAATCCTGGGAAGGGCAGCAGTTCTTGACCGCAGATTTTGGCGAGCATGCGATCGGTAGAGTCACCCCGGTCGATTCCTGCCTCTGGTGGCTCATTCTGCTGCGGGCCTATGTCAAGTCAACGGGCGATCTAGATCTAGCGCACCAACCAGAATTTCAGCAGGGAATTCTGCGGATCTTGAAGCTATGCCTGGCAGATCGCTTTGACATGTATCCCACCATGCTGGTTCCCGATGGCGCATTTATGATCGATCGCCGTATGGGAGTATCCGGCCATCCCTTAGAAATTCAAGCATTGTTTTATGCCGCTTTGCGATCGGCGCGGGAGTTGCTGCTTCCCAACCGCAAAGGCGAGGTTTATAGTCAAATTGTGAATCAACGCTTAACAACGCTTAACTTCCATATTCGAGAGTATTATTGGCTGGATCTGAGACGGCTCAATGAGATTTACCGCTACAGGGGCGAAGAATTTGGCGAAACCGCTGTTAACAAATTTAACATTTACCCCGACTCAATTCCCGACTGGCTGACGGAATGGATGCCAGAAAAAGGAGGATACCTGGCGGGCAATTTAGGGCCAGCACAAATGGACTTTCGCTTTTTTGCGTTGGGCAACCTGATGTCGATCGTTTCAAATCTGGCCAGCGATCATGAATCCCACGCCATCATGGATCTGATCGAACAACGCTGGCAAGACCTCGTTGGTTATATGCCGCTAAAAATATGTTTTCCCACGGTGGAAGATCTGGAATGGAGAATCCTGACGGGCTGTGACCCTAAAAACGTCCCCTGGTCCTACCACAACGGCGGCAATTGGCCCGTGTTGCTATGGGTATTTGCCGCTGCCGCGCAAAAAATTGGCAAACCAGAACTGGGTTGGCGAGCAGTGGAAATGGCAGAACGCCGCCTCAGCGAGGACGAGTGGCCCGAATACTACGACGGCAGAAACGGCAGGCTGGTTGGCAAAGCTTCGCGTAAATACCAAACCTGGACGATCGCCGGATACTTGCTTGCCAGAGAACTTCTGATAAACCCTCAACATCTCAACCTGATCAGCTTCAACGAAGACCCCGAAATGCTGGAATGGCTGGGTTTAATCCGCGAACTGCGCTGACCTCAATTCAAGTGGATCTCATGGTCTGTCAAGCCTGTTTTGCGGGCCAATTAAGCTGGGCAAGGGTTTCCCCGCCTTTTGCGAAATGGATAGGATATAGCCCTTTTCAAGGGTGTGAGGTACAGTGGGGCATTGCCCCTGTACCCCGTCCTAACCCATAGGACGATGGCTATATTGCAGCGATCGTCAATGCCGACGCCAGACTGCTTTAAACTTGGCTTTATGTACACCCAAGTCTATTATCTGGTTCGCTCCAAAATTGACGGCAGCTATCTAGTTGCCCACCTGAACCCATCAGATCC
>JBAUTA010001272.1:0-2227 GCA_049581985.1 Kovacikia sp. | reverse complement strand
TCTTATACTCTTTTCTTAAAGAAATTTTCGATCTACTGAAGCTGGGAAAAACTGAACAAGTACCTATCCTCAAGACATTTCCCTCAATTACAGAGCATCTGCAGCCCCTATTTACCTGATCAGCGATCGTACCCAACCATCTGAAGTTGCTTATTCTGCACCAGGTTCGCAAATTGCTCAAATCGTTTAGCATCCGTAGCTGTAATTCTGGTAGCCGCTATAGCGATTTCTCTCTGATGCAGTTTCAAAATGATTCCCCGTCGAGATTGAAGGACGCAATTGGGTAGGAAGCTGCGATCGTCTCCAGTAGGTAAAACTCCGTGCCCCATTGCCTCTGCCGTTGTCCGGGTCACCCAGGCTGGGTCAGTCAGTCCAGGGCTTTAAACCCAAACAACCAACCGTACCATTTTTCAGATCCAATTCGAGGTGATCGAGGTGGGCAGGCAGAGGGGCGATCGCGCGCTCATTCCTCAACTAATCTCAAGACTCGTACCTCAACTTCCAGCACGTCAGCACTGACGGCCAATCCCTCATCCGCTGTTACCAGAGGGATAGAGTGCGAAGCCGCGATCGCTAAATGCAACGCATCCAGAGTACGCAAAGGCGTGTCAAACCGCCTGATCCAATCCCACGCCCTGTCGTAGTGAATCGACTCCAGCACTAACTGTATGTAGAAACCACTGCTGAGGTCAGTTTGAAAGCGATTTGCAATTGCCTGGGCTGTATCACGTTCAATTTCTCCCATCCTGACCCGACGTGACAAGGCTGAACAAAGCTCTACCTCAACCAACTGGCTAACTCCCAATTCGGCTTCCTGTCTCAGTAATGCTTCAACGACATCACTGAGTGCTTCTTCCCAATAGAACGGAGCTAAAACACTGGTGTCCAGATAAATCAACCGCGCTCCTCTTGCCGTGCTCGGATGACAGTTGCACTGAGCGCTTCCCCTTGAACGTGCAGAGACTCTCGGAATTGCCTCGTGCGGCTCAACCACTGTTCCCGCTCTTGAGGGGGCACCAGACGGGCAACCTCGCGATCCTGTTTAACCAGAATGACTTCTTCCCCTCTGGCAACCCTTTCCAGGAGCGCTTCTAGCTGATCCGCTGCTTGTTCTACACTAATCCTCAACATTCCCTGTAACTCGTGAGCGATACTTCCAGATTACACCAGTTCAAAGCCGTTCAAACGGCAAGGATGGAGGGATGGTAGAAGAGCGATCGCTGGCACTGTTGCGGAATCGATCGCTCACCGCCACCGATCATACTGTTCATCGCTGACTTCAGACGTGCCATAGGTAATCTGCACAGGCTACACCACTGCCCTCCACTCAGTTGATTCAGGAAAGTCAACGATTGCTTAGGTTAAAAGGAGTGATAGCGCCTGCATCATCAATCAACGTAATGGAACCAGGAGCGAAGGATGGCAGCAGAGGGATGATTTGCGTGATCAGAGGCCGTAAATTGTCGGGGCGCGTACTACTGGCGTTAAGCACTACCACGCGCAACGCTAGATTTTGCAAATTTTGCTGATAGGGTAAGTTTTTGTCTGCTGTAATGAACACATCAAACGGAAAGTCATTGGCCAGGGCTAAAAGCTCTCGATCTTTTGTGCCACGCCAGCCCATATCTTCCACGTTTTCCACGGTATGCCCTGCATCTAGGAGCGGTTTTTTCAGTTTTTTACTCAGCAGGTTTTCATCAAGCAGAACGAGCACCGGCTGTTCGCTCCTGGTCTAACATGACTTTCGCGATCGCTTCCAAAACTTGCAATGCTTGGGTTCTCAGGTGGGGGAAGTCTTCCAGAAACTCAGCTAAACCGGCTTCACCTTCCAGATAATCAAAAAAGGTTTGTACGGGAACCCGCGTACCAACAAAGACCGGAACGCCGCTCATAATTTCTGGATCGGTATGAACAATCCCTTGACGATCAAGAATTTGTTGGATTTTCATGGCGAGTTCACCGCACGATTTGATGAAATCCTAGCATTTAGCAAACCGCGATCGCTCATTGGTGGCATCGAATCAGCGCCTGGTGCGATCGCCCGACTTTTCTCAAGCTAGGCGATCGCACCATCACTCCTCCTAATTCACAGATGCTTTCATTCCGTTGCCATTCGTTTTCGCCTTTTCCGTACTCGGTGCCGTCACGGTCTCCACCGTTGCCGTTGGCTTCGTCATCGGTGCAGCATGCGCCACAGGTCGCTTACTGGACTTGCGTTGCCTTCCCC
>JBAUTA010001271.1:0-2053 GCA_049581985.1 Kovacikia sp. | reverse complement strand
TGCGGAATTCATCCCACGGGATAATCCGATTGAGTTCGTTCAAGAAGTCTTTACGCGCCTGCAGCATCTGACGACGCTTTTCGGCTCTGCCAAAGCCTTGTGTCATAATTCCAAGTCATGCTAGGTCCAGTGAGGTCACTATTTTCTAGCCCCATCTGGGCTGGGCAGCGATTTCTACATTAAATCTTTCTATTTTTCGAAGTGCCCTAAAATTGGTATCACTCTCTGTAACAATCATGACAACATCTAAATCACTGCCAACCCCAGCATCCCCACGGGCATAAGATCCAAAATATCCAACGGCAACAACATCAGGTTTCTCCTCAGAAAGATGACTGGCCCACTGGCAAATCGCCGTATGTAACTCATTCCGACTGGGCCATCGCATAATTGACGAATTCAACAATCGCACTGGCATAGCAAATTGCCTCTTCACTTTGTAAGGAACCATAATGCTCAAATGGCGAGCCATTCGTCTGCACTGGGGCATCGAAAATGAACTGCACTGGACATTAGATGTTACCTTCGCTGAAGATAATTGTCGGGTGCGCTCTGCTCATGCCCCCCAAAACCTGTCGCTGTTGCGCCGCATCGCGCTCAATGCGCTCAATCGAGAGCAATCCTTTCGCCGCAGTACTCGCCAGAAATCGAACCGCGCCGCCATGGATGATGACTATATGCTCAAGGTTCTCGCTGCCTGCTTACCGGATGCTAACTGCAATTCCGAACCTCTTTGTCAATAGAAATTAAGATGCGCTTACCCTGCTTCTATAGTGAACCCTAGTTGCTTGCAATAGCGTATCAACACTTTCACTCCAGCAAGTTAGGAGGGCGATTGAAGTTGACTAAATAACGGAGCACGCCCCGTAAAGCACGCCAATCGACGACAATGTGAATTATGGTGATGCCTAAAGCAATCACACTTAGCACAAAATGCACTTCACCCCATTCATGCCGTGTTAACCCCAAGAATAATGGGAGTCTTCCCACCCCCTTACCTGTTGGTGCCAACCACAGCAGAAATCCTGTACATGCTGTCAATCCCCAACTAACCAGTAACGCGATCGCAACCACTGCTCGAATGTACGCCTTAGGATTGAATGAGTGTGTGGGTTTCATATGGTTGAAACCTCCTGTAAAGTATGCGATTGATTGTCTTCATCCTTTCTAGTCAATCCGTCAGCATTTCTCCGTTGTTATTTAGAAGGCCTTCCCAGGTAGTTCAGCGGATATCCAGGCAGTGGAAGAAGAGCAACGCGCCTACAACCGTCAGGGTCGGGACTGTAGCCGCGAACCGAATCCAGTGGCTCCGCGGCACGTTGGCTGATTCTTCAACAGGATGCTGAGGGAACTGCGCCGAGCAGAGAATGAGCCTGCTGTTGAAATTTAGTAGCATTAAGAGCTGCGCATGAGGATTTTAGCTAACTTTGGTAAAAATGGTCAGCAGGTTAGGACCGAGTAGATACTGATACTTGAGACATTTAAATCCCACTTGCTTGCCCATTTGCTCCCGTATTCTTGGGCTGTAGAGTCTAATGCCTGAAGGGGTGACTGGTACGAGCTGAATCCCTGTTGGGGCACTGGTGGTTGGGTCGACCAGATAGAAAGTGCCACCGGGGCGCAGTACCCGGTTAATCTCAGCGAAGACTCGTTCGGGTTCAAGATAATGCAGAAAGCTGAAAGTATTGAAAACCGCATCAAATTGTTCATTCGCGAAGCGTAAGGGCGCAGCACTACCCGGCACGAAGATTAGGCGGGATGGATAGCGGTTGGAGCGGCGAGCCTGGCGCAGCATCTCAGCCGAAAAGTCTAACCCAGTACCTTGTAAGTCCGAGCGCTCAGTCCCCAGGCGGTGGAGCAAACGTCCGGTACCGCAGCCGATGTCAAGGACGTTGGGGCTTTGAGGGAGTTCAACATACTCCAGCATCCGTTGGTGAATGGCTCGGTAGAACACCGAGGGGAACAGGAAGTCGTAAAGCGGTGCCCAGAGGTCAAATAATTGCTGTTTGTTAGAGTTTGTAAAATAAACTGTGTCAGAAGTCAAAGTCTACGC
>JBAUTA010001270.1:0-3104 GCA_049581985.1 Kovacikia sp. | reverse complement strand
CGTTCTGCCTGAAGTTGGGCTTCCCGAATTGAGTCTGCCAATTGCAGGGCTGCCCCCAATTGATTGCCCACCTGAGCCAATAAACTAACTTCCAACTCCTGCCAGGTACGGGGAGCATCATTTTGATAGGCTGCTAGTAGACCCCAAGGGATTCCTGAGGTAAAGATCGGAATGCTGGTGTAGGCCCTTGCTTCAATCTGTTCCAGCATTTCGATGTAGCAATCCGAGAATCCGGCCTGGTAAATGTCTGAAACAACAAAGATTCTATGATCTTTAAGAGTCCCTCCTTCGGTTTCTTGCAAATAGGTGTCGGTATAGCCGACGCTACTGCTGCGTAGATGTTGGAGCTGGCAATCACTGATGTTTTGGCGTAGAGTGGGATCTACCTGCTGTTTTTCCATCAAGGGAGTCCATCGATCGCCCACTGACTCGCTAATAAATTCGCCGCTCCAATCTGGGTAAAAGCGGTAAACCACCACCCGATCGGCATTCAGGAAGGAGCGGACTTCATGCAGCATTGCTTGCAAGGTTTCGTCAAAAGCTTGAGACTGGCGGATCTGGTCAATAATTGACTGCCCCAGGGTATCCACCACCCGGATCATGCTGCTTTCGCGCGCTTTTGTTTGTTGCGATCGCCTAACCTGTTCATGGAGTTGTTCCGCACTTCCCCTATCCACGGCTAAAATCTGCTGCAACTGTTCAAAGGCTGCATCATCCTTACAGCACTCGCGTAGCTTTGCCAATTGTTCAGAGTTCATTGACTGATTTAGTTTTAGATTTTAGGGCTTAGATTTTAGATTTTGAGCGAAGCATTCTCCACGTCCCCAGACTTTTTTACCTCCGCTATCTGTCTTTTTTCTATCTTTTATTTTTTTGTCTGCCTTTTATCTGCCTTTACTGATCTGCTTCCTATTTAACGGTTTAATGGTAGTTTTACCTTAAAAGTCGTGCCAACGTTGATTTTACTCTGAATGTTGATTGTGCCGCCGTGTAGGTGAACAGATTGTTGAACGATCGCCAAGCCTAAACCAGTACCGGAAATTCTACCCACATTCTGACCGCGGTGAAAGGACTGGAACAGATGTTGTTGATCTTCTTCAGAAATTCCAATGCCCTGATCCTGAATCTGAAAGGTTGCCCATACATCATCGTGGGTCAGTTCAAACTGTACGATTGTTCCAGCAGAGGAATACTTTAGGGCATTTGAAAGCAGATTCGTCAGGATATGCCGCAGTAATCCCTCATCCATATAGGCGGGAATGCTGACTTCCGGGCAGATAAAGGTAATGGCTCGCTGGGGGTTGGAAGCGAGTTGCATCTCCTCCAGCATTTCCTGACAAAACTGCACCAGATCTAAGGGAGCGGGCTTAAATTCTTGCTTACCTGCCGCCGTTTTGCCCATAAACAGAACATCGTCTAGCAACTGGGTCATGTGTTTGGCGGCGGCTTGAATGCGGGTTAGATATTCCTGTCGTTTTTCCTGGGTGGCGACGTTAAAAAAACGCTCTAACAAGCTGGAGGACAAAACAATCACGCTCAGGGGAGTTCTAAACTCGTGGGATACCATTGAAATAAATTGGGATTTAAGGTCATTCAGTTCCTTTTCTTTCTGTAAGGTTTTTCTGGTTTCCTCGACCTGTTTGCGCTCGGTAATATCCCGCGAATTGATCACCACACTGGTTGCGCCCGTCGATTCGGTAAACTGTTTACCTATGGCTTCCATAATTCGCCAACTACCATCCTGATGACGAAATTTAATCTCAGCCAAGACTGTCTGTCCGGAAGTCTGCATGGCTGTTTTAAAGGCCGTTAGGATTGCTTCCCTATCTTCAGGATGAATGTAATGGAATAGCGGGTGGCCGATAAAGTCTTCGGGGGTATAGCCCAAAACTCGCTCAATCGAGGGGCTGACGTAGCGAACGGTGGCGTGCTCGTCCAGGACTGTAATGATATCCAGGGCGTTTTCGATCAGCGATCGAAAACGTTCTTCATTTGCCCGCAGTGCCTGCTCGGCTGCCCGTCGTTGGCTGCGTTCCCTGGCTTCGCGGAGTTCTCGATCGATCGCGGGAACCAACCGTGCCAGATTCCCCTTCATCAAATAATCATGGGCACCGGCTTTCATCGCTGCCACGGCTCTATCTTCGCCAATGTTGCCAGACACAATAATAAAGGGCAGATCCAGATTTTTTGTTTGCAGCAGTTTTAGGGCAGCGGGGGCACTAAACTGGGGCAGGCTGTAGTCTGCAATTACCAAATCCCAGGATTGGCGGTCAAGGGCAACATCCATTGAGTGGTGAGTGTCTACCCGTTCATAGGTCAAACTATAGCCATTACGTTGCAATTCTCTGACCATTAATAGGGTATCGTCTTGGCTATCTTCAACGATTAAGACACTCAGTGCCAGGCTCATAGACGTTTTTATAGTCGCTTCTTTAATAAATAGGTTCTCATGTCACCTTTTCCCTTAATCGGGATTTTACCCCGTTCTTCAAATTGGTATTTGTATCGCAGGCATTCGTAGGTTGTCTCGGTGACTTGAATAGTTCCTGGAATCCCTTGAGATTCCATCCGACTGGCGGTGTTTACTGTATCGCCCCAGAGGTCATAGATAAACTTTTTGGTGCCAATGACTCCAGCAACAACCGGACCATTACTGATACCAATTCGGATGCTGAAGGATTCGCCAGTTTCGTGGTTAAATTTGGCGATCGCGGTTTGCATGTCCAAGGCCATTTCTGCGATCGCTTCGACGTGCCCGGCGCAGGGAATTGGAATTCCACCCACCACCATGTAGGCATCTCCAATGGTTTTGATTTTCTCTAAACCATGGTGTTCTGCTAGCCTATCAAAGGCCGAAAAGATGTGATTCAGCAGGTTCACAATTTCGATCGCCGAGCGGTGGGCAGAAATACCCGTGAAATCTACAATATCGGCAAACAAAACGGTTGCCTCGGCAAAACTGTCGGCGATCGTGCTCTGGGTTTGCTTTAGCTGTTCTGCGACGGGTTGGGGCAAAATGCTTAACAACAAGCGCTCTGACTTTTCTTGCTCTGCTTGAAGTTGCTTGAGATACGCCTGTTCCTGGTCGCGGAGTCGTTTTTTTT
>JBAUTA010001269.1:0-3573 GCA_049581985.1 Kovacikia sp. | reverse complement strand
TGACGGTTAGTTGGAAGGGATCGATACAATTCTTTAGCAACTAATCGCTGAAATCTAGCAACCGGAAGCGCTCAGCCATCAGCCATCAGTCAGCCTCAAAGAAGTCATCCGAGAAATAAAACTTCTGTTATCTGATTTCCCTAAGGCTGATAGCTGATATTTATAGCACCACTCCTATAGGTTAGGACGGGGTGCAGGGGGAACCTCTGGCTGGGGGCCGCCCCCATACCCCCTTTAATAATTCCAATGTCCTAACTCGCTTGCGGAGGGCTATAACATCTCTCTAGCAACTAACCGCTAAAAACTAACCACTGAAATGCTGACCGCTGATTTTCCCTGGCTAACGACTAGCATTCTGTTTCCGATCGCAGCCTCCCTGCTGATCCCGTTTATTCCTGATAAGGATGGCAAAACCGTTCGCTGGTATGCCCTGATTATCGGGCTAATCGATTTTGTGATTTTGGTCTATGCGTTTTGCACTGCCTATGATCCTTCTAGCCCTGATCTGCAACTCTTTGAAAGCTATACCTGGATCCCCCAGCTTGATCTAAAGTGGTCAGTCGGGGCAGATGGGCTGTCGATGCCACTTATTTTGCTGACTGGTTTCATCACCACGCTGGCAGCGCTGGCAGCCTGGCCTGTGACCTTGAAACCACGGTTTTTCTACTTCCTGCTGCTGGCGATGTACGGTGGTCAAATCGCGGTTTTCGCAGTCCAGGATATGCTGCTATTCTTCCTGGCATGGGAGTTAGAGCTGATCCCCGTCTACTTGCTGCTGGCAATCTGGGGGGGCAAAAAGCGGCAATACGCGGCCACTAAATTTATTCTCTATACGGCGGGTAGTTCGCTGTTTATCCTGGTCGCAGCGCTGGCAATGGCGTTTTATGGGGATACGGTGACGTTCGACATGCATTCCCTGGCGCTTAAAAACTACACACTTACCTTCCAGCTCTGGATGTATGCCGCCTTCTTTATTGCCTACGCGGTTAAGCTGCCGATTATTCCCTTTCACACCTGGTTGCCTGATGCCCATGGGGAAGCGACGGCTCCAGTGCACATGTTGCTGGCAGGGATTCTGCTGAAAATGGGTGGGTATGCGCTGGTGCGGATGAATGTCGGGATGTTGCCCGATGCCCATGTGGTCTTTGCTCCTGCACTGGTCATTTTTGGCATTGTCAACATCATCTACGCTGCGCTAACATCCTTTGCCCAGCGAAATTTGAAACGTAAAATTGCCTACTCTTCGATCTCCCACATGGGGTTTGTGACGATCGGGATTGCCTCTTTTACGGATTTGGGTTTGAGTGGCGCGTTGCTGCAAATGGTTTCTCACGGGCTGATTGGAGCCAGTCTCTTCTTCCTGGTGGGGGCAACCTACGATCGTACCCATACGTTAATGCTGGATGAAATGGGGGGGGTCGGACAGAAAATGAAGAAGATTTTTGCCATGTGGACAGCTTGTTCTATGGCGTCCCTAGCCCTACCCGGTATGAGTGGTTTTGTGGCAGAACTAATGGTTTTTGTGGGCTTTGCCACAAGTGATGCCTATAGCCAGACCTTTAAGATTATTGTGATTTTGCTGGCAGCTGTTGGCGTGATTTTGACGCCGATTTACCTGCTATCGAACCTGCGAGAAATCTTTTACGGTCCAGAAAACAAGGAACTCACCTCCCACGAGGAGTTGGTGGATGCTGAACCCCGTGAAATTTTCATTATTGCTTCGTTGCTGGTGCCGATTATTGGGATTGGTCTGTATCCCAAATTGTTAACTGAAATCTATGACGCCAAGACTTTGCAGTTAACGGCAACCCTAAATAACAGCCTAAAAATCGTTAAGCATGAAAAACCTGCTCAGACAGCGGTTCTTCAATCTTTTAATCTGGAGGCATTGAAAGCTCCCTCAATTCAGTAGACAGACAGCGATAGAAAAATTAAAGATTTCCCAGACAATCTGCGGGCCGCCATGTATAGCTGTAGCCCTAGGGGTTAGGACGGGGCGTAGGGGTTTCACCTCTGACTGCGAGCGTTGCCCCCAGTCCCTCTTTAATCCTCTGTCCTAATCAATTTGGCGATAGCTATAGAAGCGTGGGCGTTACGGAACAATGGGCTAACAATGGGCTGAATGGAAATTCAGACCCGAAACCAGCAATTTCGAAGCGGATTCACGGGGACTCCGGGATTACTTCTGACAGTAACCACCGCAATACCCCAATAAGCAGTTCTGGCTGCTCTAGTTGGGGTAGCAGACCTGTATTCTGTAACCGCAAAAAGACCTTCACCGCTTCCGGATTCAGGCACGCTAATCGCCGACCCTGTTCTACTGGGGTAAATTGAGCCGATTCACCCCATATCATGGCTGTGGGAGTTTTTAGTTGACCGATATAGCGAGTTAAGTCGAAGTAGAGGGCACCCCGCAGAAATGCCAGGGCTGCATATTGCGCATTTTGTTGGCTCGCAGAGGCGAGATAGGCCGCTACCATTTCCTTGGAGATGCGATTTGGCTGGGCAAATAGAAACCGCTCCAGAAAGCTACGGACTGCGACATCATGGGTTGCGCCTAGGGTGTAGATAAGTTGATCTACCAAAGGAATGCTAATGATTTGTAGGGGTAACCGGCGTCCCGCATCTTGACCAAAGTCAGAAAATCCTGACGGGCAGACAAGAAGCAGGGCGTTGAATAAGTCCGATCGCCCAATTGCCAGGCGAATCGCGATCGCTCCTGTCAGTGAAGAAGCAACCACTGTCACCGGAGCCGAACAGGTTTTTTCAATAAATTCCGTAAGTGTGGTCAGATAATCCTCAATCCGATAATCCCGTACGGGATGGGCCGATTGTCCCCAGCCAATGAGATCAGGAACCAAAACCCGATGAGTGCTCAGGAATGATGGGTAAACTTTTGACCACTCGTAGGCAGATGATCCACCCCCAAAATTGTGTAGAAACAATATATTAGGTACTTCTGAGGACGGCGTGGACCAGGGCGCACCCATGGGGGTGTAGTAGACCATTGCCCCTAGGGAAGTTTCAACTACTTGCTGTCCAATACCGGGAGGATGAAATTGCAGCATTGAATGCCTGTTATAAATTCTCCTTCCATTCTGGAGACATTTTTGCCCAGAGTGTTTGCATTGTGAAAGCACTCAAACGGGGAACATTCTCGCCAAGATCGCCGCACTGGTTGACTAATTCATGCCCCCCGGCAGCGTCAACTTCTCAACTTGAGACTCCTGATCCAGGTCAAATCCTCTGCTAGGAGTCCGCGTCAGGATCGATTTGAAGGGGAACTCAAATCTACAAAACCCATATTCCGGGTGTTTTGAGAATTTCAACCCTGCAAAGCAGTCTTGACAGGTTACTGGCAGACTGTCGGAGTAAGCGAAGTTCTCGTTACTAGGCAGAGCCTAGTAGATCAAAGCGAAAGTTTTGGAAGGGGGTAAAGGGGGAAACCCCCTTTTGGGGGCGAAGCCCCCACTCCCCCATGTTGCAAAATTTATGATTTGCAACACTAGTAACGTAAAACTGGAGGTTCTGCCTCCATCTGACTAGAGGCAGAGCCTCCAGACAAGCATTCCC
>JBAUTA010001268.1:0-2687 GCA_049581985.1 Kovacikia sp. | reverse complement strand
TCGCAGCCAAAGCCATTACACCCATTGGCTCTAATGATGCTGGCGTATCGAAAATGATCACATCTGAATCAAGTGGATGGTCCATTAACCGATCATGAAGAATATAATGCCCTCTTGCATTCATAGGAACTTCACGTATACAATCTCGAACCGATTCTCCCCCTTGAATAACATTTACTGTATTTATATAACTAGTCCAGATGGGCTGAGTCGGGTACATTCCCTTAAATCCCTTTTTTAAGATTGCAGCAACTGACAACTCTTCAGGTGGATTTAATGGTAGACCTGTGAATGAACTTATAGATCCAGAAAAATCAAGTTCAATTATCGTAACCTTGTATCCTCTTTTTCCTAATTCATATGCTATGTGAACCGATGCGGTTGTTTTACCAGAGCCACCGGAGTTGCTACCTATCATCAATCGTATCTGACCAGAATTCTTTCTTGAAACCACCATGACTGCAACTCACAAATATTAAATATTTAATTACTCCGAGGCGCAAGCATTTCTAGCATTTAACTACAAATTCAACTCTTGGCTTTAAGGTTATGTGGAGTAACGTTATGCCACATGAGCATCTAAATGTCTAGTCTCTTGAATATACATTGTGGAGTAACGTTACTCCACAATAGACACCAATATCACATAATTTTTACAAAATGACTAGTAATTTTACAAAGGATAGCCGATGGAACTACTCTTCTTTTAAATTTCCAAGTAGATAGTTCTACAATTCACTTTGGATATTCGCGCTTCGAGTGATAACATTCCATCTTTCACAGACTCCACAACATCTCTATCACCGCACCTTCTTTAGAATGGCTTTAGTAATACGAAGCCCTCGCTGAATGCCCACTTGCCTCTACGCCTAAACAAAATAAACCCACGCCCGAGCCAAAGCCCCCAAAAGCAAAGCTGCCGCTTCAGTCTTTGCCCCCTTCTTGGTGCTGGCTGTGTCACTTGCCGTTAGGCCCAGCGCCCGAACCGTGCAGCAAAAGCCCTCAGCCACATCCTCAAAATCATAGGTCGGCAGGTTTAGCATTTTGCCCTGGCAATACTCTTGCAATGCCCCAATCGGATTCTCGGACTCAACAAGTGGGGTAGCTGCTTGCTCTGGCGGCGCTGGTGCTAAGCGATCACATCCACTTTCACCATCCAGATGCAGCACCTTAATTTGTCGTTCGGCTCTGCGAAGAGAAGGCAGGCGATCGCATTCCAACAGCTTCACCAGCGCTTCTTCAGGGTCAACTTCGGGGTAAAGATACGCTAGATAGCACAACTGGGCTTCGGTGAGGCAGATGCTTAGGCGGATATTTGGGACTGCATGGGTCATAGACGGGACGATTTCTGGAAATGTAGAGACATCATCTAATAGAGTGCGGCATTTCCGGCAATGGGAAAAGGGCGATCGCCCCTGCTCAGAAGCTAGCCAAGGCTGAATCTGTGGCGACATTTGCGAGGCTGCATAAGCAGGGTCAAGTTCATAGAGCTTGTCGAGTGGCTATTACCTTTTCTGGGGTCTAGGACACTCTTTAAACTGGACTAAGTTCTGGTTAAAGCGAGAATGGATTGCTTAAAATTTAATTACAGAAACAAAAACGCGAAACCTTTGTAATCGGTGCATCGCTAGAGATTCCTTATGTGGAGATACGAGCCATTCTCGCTTTTAATCAATTATGTTTAGCCGACTCTTTCGATTGATGATTTTAGGTGCTGCTACATCTGGTTTCATTTTTACGACTTTGCCGACTTTTGCTTCACCGCCTCCAAGCGAAACGATTGTGCTAGGGGCAACAAACCCTCAACATAGCTTCATTTTGAGAGGTTTATCCAAAGGGTCTGTTGCGCTTTTTCAGAATGTGGGCGACCGTGATAGCCAGAATCATCGTTGCTTAGGCTATGGCAATTTAGAACCCGACCATGTCGTTGAGATTCAGGGAAAAATGTCAAAGTTGACATTTCAAGTAAAAACACAAGACCAAAAAGACACAACGCTCATTGTTCAAGGCCCAAATAATGTTATGTATTGTTCGGCTGATTCCCAGGACGGTAGCAAAAATACCGCATTAACAATCAGCAACTTCAAAGAGGGTACCTATAAAGTTTGGGTGGGGGCTTTGGATGCTGGTACGACTTTTCGCTATAGTCTTAGCCTTCAGGCACAGTAATTTCAGGTCTTTTACTGCAATCCAATCGTCTTTTCTAATTTCCAGCTCATTCAGCAGCCTGTTCGGTTTTGCTTGATAGCTATCAAATGCTTGGCGATCGCCTCAACTTCAGTTTGCTCCTGTCGGGGGCGATCGCCCTTCTCACTCGCGTCAACTACACCAGCACTTTGGACTGGATGTACTCAAGCTGAGCTGAAGCTAGAATAAAGCTTATTCCATCTAAATTCTTGTCATGTCAATTTACGTTGGGAACCTCTCCTATCAGGTGACGCAAGCTGACCTCACCAATGTTTTTGCTGAATATGGGATTGTCAAAAGGGTTCAGATTCCCACTGACCGCGAAACGGGAAAAATCAGGGGCTTTGCTTTCGTCGAAATGGGCAGCGATGCCGAAGAAGCCAAAGCCATTGCTGAGCTTGACGGCGCTGAATGGATGGGTCGCAGTATAAAAGTCAACAAAGCTAAACCCAGAGAGGATAACCGAGGTAGCGGCGGTAGCTTTGGCGGGGGCGGCGGAC
>JBAUTA010001267.1:0-8026 GCA_049581985.1 Kovacikia sp. | reverse complement strand
AACCCGACCACCCAGGCAAGTTTTGCTAAGCAGTGGGGGCAGACTCCCAACATGGTGACCAGCTTTGCCGATGGCACCAAGATTTCGTTTGAACAGGCGATCGTTGCCAATGCGACTGGCATGAAAGTGGCGCAACGGGGCATGATTGGGTTGGAATACAAGGGACATGTTGATGAAATGGTGGACATGTATGACATTGACCAACTGCGATCGCTCGGTGGCATTGTGGATTACGTTGTTGGTGCCAAACCCAGTCCTGGAGTGTATGTTTTTGCTGAAGCTAACGAGAACATGCAGAAGCACTATCTCAACTACGGCAAGCTGGGTGAGGGCCCTCTCTACAGTTTCTACGTTCCTTACCACCTGACAATCTTTGAAGTGCCTATTTCTGTCGCCCGTGTTGCGCTATTTAAAGATGTGGTGATTGTGCCCTTAGGGGGACCGATCGTAGATGTGGTCGCGACTGCCAAGATTGACTTGAAAGCGGGCGAAACCCTGGATGGATTGGGCTGGTATATGACCTACGGGCTCTGTGAAAACTATGAGACTGTACGCGCCCAAAACCTCTTGCCGATGGGGTTAGCTGAGGGTTGCCGACTGAAACGAGATATTTCCAAGGATCAGGTGCTTACCTATGACGATGTGGAATTACCAACCGGAACCCTGACCCACAAATTACGAGCAGAACAGGATGCGTATTTTACTCCTGCAAGGGCTGCTGTAGCGGTGTAAGGGAGATCAGCACCACTGCTCTCCGGCTTTTGCCTCTTTAAATAGCGAAATAGCGCTGTTCCGATTAGAAAGATTAGGACTAAGGTGAATGAAAACTGCTCAAGATGTGATTGATGCTGACTTGCAGTATATCTGTGGCAATCTCCAATCAGAATTTACCCGGATGTCGGGTAAAAACCTGTTGATTGTGGGGGGAGCCGGATTTTTGGGCTACTACCTGATTCAATCGGTTCTGCACTGGAATCAGACAAGCGGCACCGCGCCAATTCAGTTAACGGTCTATGACAACTACATACGGGGTATCCCGGATTGGCTGACCCGACTGAAGGGCAACCCAAACCTGACGCTTAGCAAGCACGATATTACCCAGCCGCTACCTGCTGATATTGAAGATTTCCAGTACATCATCCATGCCGCGTCCATTGCCTCTCCAACCTACTACCGTAAGTATCCGATCGAAACCATGGATGCCAACGTGAATGGGTTGAGGATTCTACTGGAATATTGTAAGCAGCAAAAGGCAGCAGGTAAACCCGTGGAAGGCTTTCTCTTCTTTTCCACCAGTGAAATCTATGGCGATCCGTCGCCTGAGAATATTCCAACGCCTGAAACCTATCGGGGGAATGTGTCCTGTACTGGGCCCAGGGCCTGTTATGACGAATCAAAGCGTTATGGCGAAACGCTCTGCGTCAACTTTGCTCAGCAGTATAATTTACCGATTAAAATCGCGCGTCCGTTTAACAACTATGGACCGGGGCTGAAGATTACCGACAAGCGGGTTCTGCCGGATTATGTCAGAGATGTCATGGCTGGACGGGATATCGTGATGCTTTCCGATGGTTCGCCAACACGGACGTTTTGCTACATTGCGGACGCCATCACAGGCTACTACAAAGTCCTGGTGGTGGGAGGTGCTGGTGAGGCCTATAACATTGGCACTGAGACCCCAGAAATGCCAATGGCAACGCTGGCGGATAAGGTTGTGGAGGTTTCTAAGGATCTCTTTGGCTATACCGGAAAAGTTGTGCGTCAGGCCAGCGAAGATCAGGCCTATCTGATTGACAATCCTAATCGGCGCTGTCCGGTGATTACTAAAGCCCGATCGGAATTGGGATATGACCCTTGTATTTCAGTGGATGACGGATTGCGGCGGGCTCTGATCTGGTATCAAGAAAATCGAGAGGCGGAGGAGTCATAGTGAAAGTTTCTGTAGTTGGAACGGGTTACGTTGGGCTGGTTTCTGGGGTCTGCCTGGCAGAAAAGGGCCATCAGGTGATCTGCGTGGATGTGGACTCTGCCAAGGTTGACAAGATTAATAAGGGGATTGCTCCAATTTACGAAGCCGGGCTGGAAGAACTACTGCAACAGAATATTCACACCAATCTGGTGGCAACTACAGACCTGCGCCAAGCAGTGATGGACACGGAGCTTTCCCTGATTGCAGTGGGAACGCCGTTTGATGGCAATGAAATTGATTTGAAATACATCCGTTTAGTTGCGGAACAGATTGGTACGGTGCTGAAGGACAAATCGGATTACCATCTGGTTGTCGTCAAGAGCACGGTCGTTCCTGGTACAACGGATGGGGTTGTGCTGCCAATTCTGGAGCAAGCCTCTGGAAAAAAGGCCGGGGTAGATTTCGGAGTTGGCATGAATCCGGAGTTTCTGAAGGAGGGAGAAGCCATTGCCGATTTCATGCATCCCGATCGCATCGTTTTAGGGGGCATTGATGAAAGAAGCATTGATGTCCTGGGCGACCTTTACGCTGTGTTCGCTGGGGTTGATCAGTTGCGAACCAACACAAAAACAGCAGAAATGATCAAGTACACGGCAAACTCCTTGCTGGCAACACTAATTTCCTTCTCCAATGAGATTGGCAATCTTTGCGCGGTGGTGGGTGTGGATGTGGTAGAAGCGATGCACGGAGTTCATCTGGACAAGCGCTTCACCCCTATTCTGCCTGGGGGCGAGCGGATCATTCCTGGCTCTATCTCCTATCTGGCAGCAGGATGTGGATTTGGTGGCAGTTGTTTTCCAAAGGATGTCAAAGCGCTGATTTCCTACGGCGAGAAAGTGGGCAATCCGATGAAGTTGCTGGATTCGGTGATTGAGGTGAATCTTGCCCAACCACAAAAAGTGATTGATTTATTAAAAAACCAGTTTCCGGACTTGAAAGGAGTCAAGGTTGCAGTTCTGGGAATGGCATTTAAGCCAGGAACCGATGACATCCGGGAATCTCCGGCGTTGCCAGTGACCGAGGTTTTATTAAAGGAAGGGGCAATCGTCCAAGCATTTGACCCAATCGCCCGCCACGAAGCAGAAAAGGTATTTGGCATCACGGTTGAATTCTACGATGACTTGAGAGAAGCGATCGCAGAGACCTCTGCAATTCTGATCATGACCCGCTGGCATCATTTCCAGCAAATTCCCGACCTGATCGCACCGTTGGAAAACCCCCCGCTGGTGATCGATGGGCGACGCATGCTGGATAAAAACAGCGTTAGCCGATATGAAGGGATTGGCTTGTGAACGCTGTCCATTCCTGGTAAGTAGCTGAGCGTAAGTAAATTAAAGATGCCAGTGGGGGTGGAGGGGGTGACAACCCCTCCACCCCTTTCAAAATTCCTGGTCTTTAAATTGGTATCAGATTCAACCCATCATCCCAGACCCTTGCGGGGGGTATCCTGGGAAAGAACCAAAGCGACATAGAAAAAGCGACATAGAAAAAGTGGGGTGAGCTAGCTCACCCCACGGAATCAGATTCTCATCAACGTCCCTAAACCTTGGCTTCTTCCTTCACCAATTTGTCCCAACCCAAATCCTTAAGGCTGTTGTTGCGGCGTAGGGGACGGGTGACCAGTTCCAGGATATCGCGGGCATTGGTGAAGCCGTGGATTTGGGCAAAGGTAAACTCGACTGACCACTTGGTGTTGATGCCGCGTGCTTCTAACGGGTTAGCGTGTGCCATGCCTGTAATTACCAGATCCACATTCAGATCTTTGATCCGCTGAATCTGATTGTAATTGTCTGGCTTCTCGACGATCGTCGGCAGCGGGACGCCCATTTCGTGACAGGTTTTCTCCAATAGAGCTAATTCCGCTGCCTGATAGCGTTTGTCCATGTAGGGAATCCCAATTTCGGGGCAGCTCATGCCGCAGCGGATCAGGAAACGTGCCAGGGAGATTTCTAGCAGGTTGTCGCCCATGAAAAAGACGGATTTACCACGAATAATCTGGAGATAATCTTCCAGTCCTGCCCAGATTTGGGCTTCGCGCTCATCCAACCCCTTCGGTTCAATCCCAAATACAGAGCAAATCTTCTCAATCCAGGCGCGGGTGCCATCGGGACCGATCGGGAAGGGAGCGCCAATTAGCTTGCACTTACGGCGACGCATAAAGGTGGTTGCTGTGCGCGACAGAAAGGGATTTACCCCAGAAACGTAGTAGCCCTCCTCAATGACGGGCAGTTCTGTATAGCGTTTGGAGGGTAGCCAACCGGAAACCTTGATGCCCTGTTTCTTCAGTTCCAGGGTGAGTTGGGTAACAACCGGATCGGGCAGGGAGCCAAACAGAACCAGGGGTGGGTGATCCACATATTCAGACTCGGACGCTGCCACTTCTTCTTTCTTCCGACCAAAGTTGAGCAGTTTGGAAATGGCATTCCGTTCTTCTTGCTCGGTTTCGGCAACAGGAGCTTTGTCGGGGCAGCGGTTTACCATGGCGGCAAGTACGGTGTCCTCGCCCTGAGTGAAGGCATAATCCAGACCATTGGCACGGGCAACGACGATGGGAATCCCGATTTCTGCCTCCAGTTTGGGTGCCAATCCCTCCAGATCCATCTTGATGATTTCGGTGGTGCAGGTGCCAATCCAAACGATCACACTGGGGTTGCGATCGCGCTTAATCTGGACACATAGCCGCTTCAGTTCTTCATAGTCATTCAATTGGGCAGAAATATCGCCTTCTTCCAGCTCTGCCATCGCATAGCGGGGTTCAGCAAAAATCATCACGCCCATGGCGTTTTGCAAAAAGTAGCCGCAGGTTTTAGTGCCAATGACCAGGAAAAAGCTATCTTCAATTTTCTGGTAAAGCCATGCGACGCAGCTAATCGGGCAAAAGGTATGATAATTGCCCGTCTCACATTCAAAATTCAAGGCTTGGGGTTGAGTATCGGCAACAGTCATAGTTTGGTTCCTCTCAAGGAAAGCAGGGGGGTCGGTAAAGGTAGTAAGGGTTCAGAGAAAGATTGGGTGACTGAAACGAGAACGCTATTAAGTGGCTGGTCGTTATTCAACTGAAGATGCCGGGGGGGGCCCCTCTACCTCCCTCCAAAACTTTCGTTTTGGTCTACTAGGACCAGCAACTCATGACTCTACAAGCGCTATTCACGGTGATCGCGGGAGCCTCGACAGGATTCATCCATGCGGGCGCGAACCTTAGCGGTTTCCTGGGGTGATGGCAAACTAAACTCATCGCTGGCGGCTGGCAGCATTCTTATTTTGGCTTCTGAAATTTCACCGGGGTTTTCGCTATTTGGGGAAGTTTCTTGCCTGACTTTGAGTGCTTCTAGCTCCTCATCCGGATTAAAGTTCAGTCCCAGGGCGAGAATGATGCGATCGGGATTACTGCTGAGATCAACGATCAAAGGCAGTAAATGGGCTAATTGCGGCTCTAAAACAGAAAGCGTCGCCAGAATAAATCCGGAAGAAGGGCGGCGCTGCCCATCACAATTCACCCAAACGCCCAGACGACTAAGCCATTGACGATTTTCTTCGTAGTAGCTGAGCCACTTATCTCTAACGGACTGACGTATCTGCTGAGTATTCACGGCTAGTGGAGCTTTAAGCTGTAAGTGGTGAGTTGCCAGTTTTACAGTAGATGCAGCTTAGTAGAACATCTACGCATGAGTTTTATGTGTTAACCCATGATTTCATAACTCATAGCTCAAAACTTAAAACTCCTAACTCCCCCCTTAGACCATCATTAGATCTAATTCTTCCTCCTCGGTTTTTACTTTGGGAGTGTGGGGGTTCAGGTAGAAATCAGACAGCAGAGAGAACAGATCCCGATCGGGAGCATCGTTGGGGACAACGCCTTCAGGACAGGCCAGCACTTGATCGGCAATATTCAAGTAGTAGTCGCAAACGTAGTTGAGGGAAGGGTCGGATTCTGCCATTTCAAACAGAGTCTTGCCCTTAACACGGGAAACGCGAATGTCCTCAATCAGCGGCAACACTTCCAACACAGGCATGGGAACCGCTTCGATATACTTTTCGATCAGATCCCGCTTAGAGGTGCGGTTACCAATCAGACCCGCCAACCGGAGGGGATGGGTGCGGGCTTTTTCTCGAACTGAGGCGGCAATCCGATTGGCGGCAAATAAGGCATCAAAGCCGTTATCCGTGACAATCATGCAGTAGTCAGCATAGTTTAGAGGTGCTGCGAACCCACCGCAAACCACGTCACCCAATACATCAAACAGGATGACATCGTACTCATCGAAAGCGTTCAGCTCTTTGAGCAGCTTCACCGTTTCACCTACGACATAGCCACCGCAACCAGCACCCGCCGGAGGACCGCCTGCCTCGACGCAGTCTACACCGCCATAGCCTTTGTAGATCACGTCTTCGGGCCATACATCTTCGTAGTGATAGTCTTTTTCCTGAAGCGTATCAATAATCGTTGGAATCAGGAAGCCGGTCAGCGTAAAGGTACTATCGTGCTTGGGGTCGCAGCCAATTTGCAGAACTTTTTTACCGCGTCGTGCCAGGGCTACCGAGATATTACAGCTTGTTGTGGACTTGCCAATTCCACCTTTTCCATAAACTGCTAGTTTCACGCCAGTCGTCTCCTATAAATTCATCTCAAATGGATGAGGGTTTGCCAAGGGGCTTGCAGGTTAATGAAAGCATTATTGTTCAACTTCAAGGCAAAGGAAAGGGGGGGCAAGAACAAATACAGAATTAAAACAGAATGGGAAGATGCTTTAGGAATACTGCACTGACTAACTGAGCTTAAATCACCCCTCAACCCTATAAAACCAAAAATATAGAATCTTATATCCCTTTTTTTATAAAAAGGAGAACAAAAGACAAAAACCCTAATTAGCTTGATTTTACGACTGTGCAACGCTTTGATCTGGCAGTTTTTCCAGGCGGAGCAGTGGCCTGTACCCTACGCTTTCTGGGGACTCCTGCCTCCCAGGAGCAGGGAGGGGAAAATCAACTTGAGAAATTGATGGGAAGGGTTTTTAGGAGGCGATCGCGCCAGGCCAATCCCCGTAAAGCCAACACGGACAATAATTCACTGTCTGCAAAATAATTGATGAAAGCGGCTTTAGTTAAAAATAGTGAAGATTTCCGATGCAGCGAGTTGGTCGGTCGGTACCTGGTCCTTCAGTTTTGCTGGTAGACCAAACCAAAAGTTTTGGAGGGGGCTCAGGGATGGGTGCAAAATCGTAAATTGCAACACTCGTATCTCTGCCATCGAGCAGAGGAAATGATTATTGCTCTTGAGGTAAATTGAAGGCATAGGGCAATTGTCTTCGCTTTACCCTTAACTCCTGGGCAGTGCACCGTATTCCTCGGTTTGCAGGAGTCTTAAAAAAATTAGAAGCAACCATCAGAAAAAACAGTTTTCCGTAGAGTAGTTAGGTTTAGGTTCTTGGCTGAAACCCCGAGGGGTCTCATCAGAGAACTGAGCTTGAGTCACACCCTTTTCAATCCCGTGAACTTTAAAGGTTTTTGACGGGGTGTTCCCTAACAAGTTGACAGGTGAATTATGGAAACCTTAGCTTTTTTACACTATGCGATCGCCTACGAAGATCCCAATCCAGAATCTCAGTCAGGCTCATTCGGCAATCTGAACTGTAAAATTCCCCCTTCTGTGATGGCGGGTGCTCTGGTTGCCAGCGTTGCAGCGGCAACAGTCCTGTGCTCTAACAATGTTCAGGCCCTGATGCGGTATGGAGATGTGGGGCCAGGTGTCGCCGTTTTGCAAGAGGAACTTAACATCTCTGCCGATCGGGTATATGGCAATGAAACGGCAAGGGCGGTTAGACGGTTTCAGCGTCAGAATGGGTTGCTAAGGGATGGGATTGCCGGCCCTGAAACACTCTCAGCCCTGGGTCTGCCCGCCAATTTGGAACCCGATGGTGGCACTGTTCCTGTATCGGGGAGTACGGTTGTTGCCTATGCGCTCAATGTTCGCAGTGATCCCTCCCTCTATGCCCCGATCCGGAGTGTCCTTTACTACGGAAACACGGTTTCTTTGACCGGAGCCAGTCGATATAGGGA
>JBAUTA010001266.1:0-4673 GCA_049581985.1 Kovacikia sp. | reverse complement strand
CTAAGTTCAACATTGCTATTGCACCACCCGACTGCTTGCTATTATCCCCTATTCCCCAACAAGTCTATTAAATAACGAAAGCAGAGGGAACCCAGAGCAGTGCTGGAAAGTTCAAGATGCCCAGTGTTTAAAAATTCTGTCCTAACAAATTAAAGTATAGGTTGCCAGCTTCGGCAATCATTTCTGCGCCTTTGGGTAAGGCAATTGGCAGAAACAAACTCTTTGATTCTTCTAGGGGCACTGTATTGTAAAAAAGTAGGGGTAACTGAAATCTCAGCAATGGGTTTCTGGTCTAGCTGCTCAAGCCTTTCTTTCAAAAAATTGAAGTGGGATTGAGTCCTGGAAAATCCGCTCTCCTACCTGCCCTTGGCAGACTGATTTGCCCAGTGAATAGAATCCAGAAGTCTACGATTGTAGTCGAGCGATGATGTTCAGTCTTGATGAGTTATTGCAAATTTACATAGGAATTTGGTCGTTTCACGGGTTAACGGTTAGAAGCAAAATTCATATACTTTGATTATCGAGGAATACATTTATGCCACCGTCAACTCAAATATTCGGATACAGACGGAAATGCGGGTAAGGCAGGAGGGACTCATTGATTAAGGGTTCGTTCCGCCGGATCAAGGTGATACCAGAACTGGTTGTGATTGTGACGGTAATCGCTGCCCGCCTGGTCAGTGGACTTCAATTTCTGGAATGGGCAACATTGGATACTTTTCTGCGGTTGCGTCCGGCAGAACCCATGGACGATCGCGTAGTCATCGTCGGGATTCGCGAGTCTGACATCCAGCAAGCAGGCACCTATCCCATCCCCGACCAGGCGATCGCTGCCCTGATTCGGCAAGTGGAAGCCTATCATCCGACCGTAATTGGATTAGACCTGTTTCGAGATCTGCCAGTGCCACCGGGACATCCGGATCTGGTCAAGGAGTTTCGCACCACGCCCAATCTGATTGGGATTGATAAGACTTTGCCCGATCGCAGCGGCATGTCAGTCAAGCCCCCCCCCGGATATCCCGCCTGATCAAGTCGGGTTTGTCGATACCCTCTTAGATGAGGATGGCAAGCTCCGCCGCAGTTTGTTGGGGACATCGGATCCCCGGGGAGTGTATCGACTTTCATGGTCAATCAAGCTAGCTGCGGCCTATCTCAAGCCTAGGGGATTTGAATTAGAAAATGGCATCCAAGATCCGGTGGCAATGCGCTTTGGCACTACCGAACTGACTCGATTTCAGCCCAATACGGGAGGCTATGTGCGGGCAGATGCGGGGGGCAATCAAATCCTGATCAATTTTCGGAGTGGTCGGCATCCCTTTCGGATTCTGACCCTGCAAGCGCTACAAACCGGGGTGAATCCAGACTGGCTGTGCGGCAAGATTGTTGTGATTGGGGTGATGGCTCCCAGCGTCAAAGATATTATCAGTTCGACGGCGATCGATGCTGAGAATCCGGCGTTGATTTATGGTGTCGAAGCGCAGGCCCACATGGTCAGCCAGATTGTGAGTGCAACCCTCGATGGGCGACCCTTACTGAATGCCTGGGCAAAGGGCTGGGAATATCTGTGGATGATTGCCTGGGGTGTTCTGGGAATTCTTTTGGGACGGGGCATTCGATCGCCGCTGAAGAGCCTTTTCTGGATTGGGGTTGCCAGCCTGGGCTTAATCGGCAGTGGCTATTGGTTGCTCCTCCTGGGCTGGTGGATTCCGGTTGTCCCACCTTTGCTGATGCTGTTGTTGAACGGTGCCGGACTCTCTGCCTTCTATCGCTACGATGAAATCCTGCGACTGCGGGTGCAGGAACGACAAGCAATTATCGACCAGACGTTTAATGCTATTCACAATGGTCCCTTACAGACCCTGGCACAACTGCTGCGTCAGGTCCAGACGGAAGAACTGTTGCCCAGTCAATTCTTGACCGAATTACAACAACTCAATCGAGAATTGCGCGGGGTCTATGATGCAGTGCGCCAGGAAGCCGTGGCTCAGCGGGAGAGCCTGTATCTGGAGCAAGACCACGAACTGGATTTACAGACTCCACTCCACGAAATTCTCTACAGCGTCTATATCAGGGTTCTGGAGCGGAATTTGCCCCATTTGAAGCCGATTAAGGTGAAGGTCGTTACGTTTGAACCCTTCGATGAACGTAGGCTAACGCTTGATCAGAAGCGGGGAGTGTGTCGCTTCTTAGAGGAAGCGCTCTGTAATGTGGGCAAGCATGCGGTGGGAGCCACTCGCCTGGAAATTTGCTGTGCTCTGGTTGAGGGACAAAACCGGATTCGGATTGTGGATAATGGTGTGGGCTGCCAGCCAGGCAGATCTTTGCCGTCCAGTCAGGGAATGGGCACCCAGCAGGCAAATAACCTGGCACGACAGATGGGGGGCAGGTTCCAGCGAGTTCCGAATTCACCCAAAGGAACAATCTGCGAACTCACCTGGTCAACTCGACGGGTGCTCCGCTGGCAATTCTGGTGGTAACCCTAAGCGCATCGGTTGACACTTTTCAGTCAGGCGGCGACCAGAATGCAGTCATCCCAAGTTCTGGTTTAGGTCTTCCTATTGACAGGAAGAGTCCTGGTTTGCGATCGCTTAAATTTATATTGTTATAAAGTAATTTCTATCTGAGGGTAATAGTATGCATCAACTTCAGTGGCTACGAAATCCCTTTTTTAGAGGTAGTACGCCATTCCTGATCATTCTGGGTCTGTCATTGGGCATGAGTTCGGTTGCCCTGGCTGCCTATCATCCACCGCCCGGTTCATCCCGTCCGACGGGTTCCAGTAGCTCTACGGGCACACGGGGCGGTTGTGGCATCGAGGAACCAACTAATTTAACTATCCTGGCTCCTCAGGGGCATCTTGGACAAACAGCATCCACCCAGCCTACGGTTGCCTGGTTTGTGCCGGCTCAGAACTCCTATCCTCTTGAAGTGGCTTTGTTTGAGGAGAATGGGGGGCAGCGGGACCAGTTAATTCACATCTTTCGCGGCATTAAAAGCTCACCGGGTATGATGCAGCTCTCCCTGGCGGAGCGATCGGTGCAACTGGAGACGGGAAAGACCTATCGCTGGCAGGTGGCGGTTCTTTGTAATCCCAACCGTCCTGCGACCGCGCAGATAGCAAAAGCCAGGATGAAAGTGGTTGCCCTGCCAGCAACATTGAAAACGCAATTGGCCCAGACACGCGATCGCCTTAAACAAGCGAACCTCTATGCAGAAGCAGGGTTCTGGTACGATGCCTTTGCGGAAACGTTAGCGGTGGCAAAATCCCAACCCCTGATCGGCTTGTTGAAAGATCTGATTTCCCTGGAATCTGGGGAACCGAAACAACAACTGCAACAAATTTTGGCGATCGAACAGCGCGAACCTGAAAAAGCAACCCATGCCACGCCTTAATGGCATTGGGGGACTGGCAACCAGGGAATGGTAATGGTAGCAGGCGCTGTCTGTGCCACTAACCAGATAGTCCCACGCGCATCTTTAACCCAATTCTGGGCTTCGACGATCGGTTTGCCAGGAGAAAGGGTTTAGGAATCAGACTGGACTGAATTGGATTGAGAACTGGCGGAAGTGGGTTGATCCGAAATCATTTGGATGGTGCCCGTGGGATAGTCGGAGAGGGGGACATCACCGGGGCGAGAGGGTAAGCCTCCTCTTCCGGTGATGTAAAACGAACTGGCTGGCTGATTGCTGCCCCGTTGGGTCCACTTCACAGCGACCACTTGAGCGATCGCCCCCTCACCCCCGCCCATCACCAAAGCGGTAATCACTAACCCACCTGCCCTGGCGGCTGTCCTTCCCAATATCCTCTAATTGGGCGCATTCCGTATCCGATTCAATTGATCGCCCCCATCGCTCTGGAGGCTGGTTGCACTAAAATAACGGTACCGTTCCCTTCCGTTCTCATGCAGCCCTCCACTCCTGCGATCGTTCCACCAGACCCGCCCCTTCCTCCCTGGCAGACCCTACCGACCATGTATGATCTGCCCAGCGAAGCATTGGAGGAGCCTGGCTTGCCGGATGAGTTTCACGACTTGCAACCTCAACTATTGAGCCGCACCTTGCGCCTGAATGCCTATGCCACAGGTCAGTTTTTCACCGGCTCCGATCTGAACTTGTACTATGACAGCGTCCATCCGCTGTGGTACAAACGTCCGGATTGGTTCCTATCAGTGGATGTGCCGCGCTTGTATCAGGGGGATCTCCGACGTAGTTATGTGATCTGGCAGGAGGGCCGTGCTCCCTTTGTTGTAGTTGAATTTCTGTCTCCTGGGACTGAGAAGGAAGATCTGGGACCTTACGCTGAGTCAGAGTCAGCCGCCCTGGAATCCCTGCCAGAAATTGACCCATCCACACCGACTACAGACCAATCTGGCAATGGTCTAGCCCTGGAAGAAACGCCTCCGGCCAAGTGGGTCGTCTACGAGCAAATTCTGCGCGTTCCCTACTACATCGTCTTTAGTCGCTACACTAACTCGCTGCGCTTCTTTCAACTAGTGGGTGGTCATTATCAAGAGCAGTCGGTTGACCCGGTGCAACCGCGCCTCTGGCTACCAGAATTAAACATTGGACTGGGACTATGGCAGGGAGAGTTTGAGGGCATTTCGCGCCCCTGGTTGCGCTGGTATGATGTACAGCATGACTGGATTGCCACGGATACAGAGCAGGCGTTAGAA
>JBAUTA010001265.1:0-10622 GCA_049581985.1 Kovacikia sp. | reverse complement strand
TCTATCGCTTCGGGATTACTCAATTTTGTAGTGCGACCTCACGTTTGGAGCTTTTACCAATGAATATTCTTGGAAAGACTGCTCTGGTCACGGGAGCGTCTCGCGGGATTGGACGGGCGATCGCCCTAGAGTTTGCCCAACAAGGGGTTCAACGACTTTTACTCGTCGCCCGCAATCGTCAGCAGCTCGAAGAGTTAGCCGTAGAGATTGAAACCTTTGGGGTTAAAGCGGTTGTGCTGCCGCTGGATCTGACCAATCATGCGGATGTGACCGTTGCGATCGCCCAAGCCTGGCGCGATTTTGGTCCAATTCATTTACTGGTCAATTGTGCTGGGGTTGCTCATCAAGTTCCGTTTCTGCAATCCCACTTGCCAAGGGTGCAGTCAGAACTGAACACGAACCTGATGGGGATGTATGCGATCACTCGTCAAGTGGCTCGGCGCATGGTTGCCCGTAAAGAAGGTACCATCGTCAATGTTTCTAGTTTGATGGGCAAGATTGCTACGCCAACTATGGCGACTTACTCCGCGACCAAATTTGCCATCCTAGGTTTTACCCAAGCACTGCGGGGTGAGCTGGCGGACAGTCAGGTTAAAGTCTTCGCTCTGTTGCCTTCCTTAACGGACACCGACATGGTGCAAGATTTCCAACCGTGTCGCTGGGTAGTGAAAATGTCTCCCGAACAGGTGGCAAAGGTTCTGGTTGCAGGTCTCAAAAAAGATTCTCCTGAAATTGCGGTAGGTTGGCAAAGCCATCTTGCCCTCATCGCAAATCGCATTGCCCCCCAACTGCTGGAGCGCATCGTACAGATGGGCATGGTTCAAGACACTAGGTTGGAGGGGAACACGTTTGTCCGGGGGGCTAAGGTGTTTTTGCCATAGCTAGATAGCTAGCAGCGGTTCTCATTCGGATGCCCTAGAGCCTGTCTTGCTTGATTCCTTTGATTGCTTAAGGATTTAGTGCACTCAAGTAAGAATTTCTTTAAATCACTTATCCTACACCTAAAGCGCCTCTACTTTAGATGCGTTTACTCTGAAATACAATGCTGCTATCAGCCAGGAGGTTAGAGTGTTTGCTCCTAACCAAAACAAGTCTCAAGCTCCCCATCATGTCGTGATCATTGGGGGTGGTTTTGGTGGTCTCTATGCGGCAAAGGCCCTAAGACGGGCTCCAGTCAAAGTAACGCTCCTAGATAAGCGCAATTTTCATTTGTTTCAACCCCTTCTTTATCAAGTAGCAACTGGAGGGCTATCTCCTGGAGATATTGCCTCTCCCCTTCGGGGGGTCCTTGCTGGCCATAAGAATATCCAAGTCCTGTTAGCAGAAGTGAAAGACATTGATCCAAAAGAGCAAAAAGTCATCCTCAACGGCGAAGAATTGACCTATGACACGCTGGTGATTGCTACAGGCGTAAGCCATGCCTACTTTGGCCATGATCAATGGCAAAAATGGGCTCCTGGATTAAAAACGGTGGAGGATGCGCTAGAAATTCGTCGCCGTATCCTTTTTGCTTTTGAAGCTGCAGAGAAGGAAGCTGATCCGAAGAAACGCATGGCCTGGTTGACCTTTGTGTTGATTGGGGGCGGTACTACCGGTGTGGAATTGGCAGGAGCCTTAGCTGAAATTGCTCACAATACCTTGAAAAATGAGTTCATCAACATTGATACGACCCGAACAAAAATCATCCTGCTGCAGGGGAATGATCGACTTTTACCGACCTATGCCCCCGATTTATCCGCTCATGCACAAGCATCCCTCGAACGGCTAGGGGTGACCGTTAGGACGGGAACACGCGTAACCGATATCGAGGATCATAGGGTTACCCTACGTAGTAAGGACGGGCATACGGAGCAAATTCAGGCCCAAACTATCCTATGGACGGCAGGGGTGAAAGCATCGTCCATGGGGCAAGTACTTGAAAACCGAACAGGTGTTAAACGAGACTCCATCGGACGTGTAGTGGTCAACCCCGATCTGACGATTGCTGACTACCCCAATATTTTTGTGATTGGTGACCTGGCCAACTTCTCCCACGAGCATGGAGAAGCTTTGCCAGGAGTAGCTCCTGTTGCGATGCAAGAAGGAGAATATGTCGCGAACTTGATTCAGCGTCGGTTAGTTGGGCAGAGATTGCCGGATTTTCACTATGTTGACCGAGGTAGCTTGGCTGTTATCGGGCGCAATGCAGCAGTTATTGACCTGGGATTTATAAGAATTCGAGGCTTGCTGGCCTGGATCATCTGGTCTTTTTTACACATTTATTTCCTGATTGAGTTTGATAACCGCTTGATCGTATTTATTCAGTGGGCCTGGAGTTATTTGACCTTCAAACGGGGGGCTCGCCTAATCACAGGCGAGGGGCTTTCGCCAAAAGTGTTACCCTCCGACCTGTTGCCCTGAAGTATGCCTAAAAAAGTGCAAGATGAGGCTACAAGGCCTTCTAGTTCAAGCTTCTGGATAAAGGCTCAAACAGGGAAGAAAGCACCAAATTTTCACGGCAGAATCAAGCTTTCAGCCCTTTGTTGCACTAAATTGGTCTTATGTCGGCTCAACCTCTATTACAGCAAGTGAATGTCCAGGAGTTCCGCACCGACGCCGACCAGGCGTTCGCCACTATGATGCAAAACGACCTGGATTAACGGGGCCCCTGGCTTAACCTGAGTTTTACCACCACAGTCTAAAATTTCGAGATGGTGCATCAGGGCAGGGAAATAACAGAGGTTAATCCCAGCAAACCAGCAATTTATGCCGAATCATAAGAGGGTACTAAAGCAATTCACCACTGCGAAATCCCGGTTCCTCGATCTCCCGTGGCTGACTCAGTTAGCGATCCTGACGCTGGGTACGCTGAGTCTTAGTTTAATGATGCTGGTCGCCTGGAATGTGTTCAACCGCAATCGGACCTTTAACCTTACCCTGGTAGCGGGAAGTTCCGATGGAGAGAGCTATATCCTCAGTCGGGCGATCGCTCAGGTGGTTGAGCGTCAATATCCCCACATTCAAATTAGGGTTGAGAAAACTGGGGGAACGACCGAAAATCTTCAGTTTTTGGAAGCGGGTAAAGCCCAACTGGCAACGGCCCAGGCTGATATTTCTGCGGGGCCATCGGCGCGATCGTTGGCCATTCTCTATCAGGATCTGTTTCAACTGGTCGTTAAAGAAAATTCCAAAATTAACGAATTTGCTAACCTGCGGGGTAAACGAATTGGGTTGCAGAAAAAGGGGGGACAATACCGCTCCTTCTTGAAAATTGCTGAGCATTACGGGTTAACAGAGCAAGATTTTCAATTTGTTGGAGACAACGAAGAGCAGGCAAACAGAGCCTTCTATAACAATCAGGCCGATGCTATCTTTCGAGTTCGCGCTCCAGGCAACCGCACTTTACTGGAGATGGTTCAGCAATACCGAGGAAGATTACTGGCGATAGACCAGGCAACAGCCATGAAAATTAAATATCCTGCCTTTGAAGCGGTTAGCATTCCCAAAGGAACTTATCAGGGCAGCAATCCTCCGGTTCCGGGAGGTGACTTGCCCACTATAGGAGTTCAGCGACTATTGCTGGTCCGTGAAAATTTGGACAACGAAGTGGTTCAGACCATTACCAGCGTTATCGATAGTCATCGTCAAGAGATTGCAGATGCAATTCCTCAGGAAAACAGTGACGTAAAACCATTGGTAGCCAGTTTTAGTCGTCCGACAACTACTGGCGGTACTGGTATTCCCATTGATCCCTCCGCGATCGCTTATTACGATCGCGACAAACCCTCCTTCATTCAAGAAAATGCTGATTTCCTGGGGCTTCTGCTCACCATGGCATTATTGCTTTGGTCTTGGCTAGTTCAGCTTAAGCGGATTATCGAAAAAGGCAGAAAAGATAAGGCCGATGCCTATATTCAGCAGGCGATCGCCTTAATTGATGTTGATGACCCGACTACTAGCCAACTTTCACTAAGGGAACGTCAGAAAAAACTGGATGACATTTTTGAACTGGCGGCTAAGGCTCTGGTTACTGAAGGGATTTCTCAAGAATCCTTTCGGACATTCAATGAAGCGTATAAAACAGTTCGAGAAGCCCTTGAACGTAAAATGAGAGGATAACCGGATGGGAAGTATGGTTGACTAGTTGAGATTGATGACGAGAAGATGATCTTAAACGAAGCTGAGTTATAGACTGCTGTATCCCCTATCCCTTATGACTGCTATCAATAGGACTTTCCGTTGCCTAGCAGGTTATTTTTTGTATATCCCCCCACTTCCCTTGTCCTGTTTTTGCACATTTCGAGCCGTAAGACCCGACGTACCTTCAAGGATCTCAAATTTGACGGGTATCCCTGCCTGGAGGGTGCGGTAGCCTTCACCAGGGAGTGCCGTAAAGTTGAAGAATACATCTTCTCCACCGTCGTCTCTAGCAATCATGCCGCTGCCAGTTTTGAGATCAAACCAGCGGACAACGCCCTGTCCAATTGGTAATCCATTGGATCCTAAGGGTGGTGGTCCATTTAGCCATTCCTGTTGAGGAATGCGAATTTGTTTGGCTGCGGGGGTATTGTATGCTTCGTAGCGATAATCTGATCGAGTTTCCATGATTGCTCGTAAGTTCTGTCGCAATTCCTCGATCGTTGGTCGCCCCACAAAAAACCAACCGTTATAGATCTTGTAGATGGTTAGATTGGGACGCAGGACAAAAGTGTAAGGCTGGGCGCGGTAGGCATACTCACCTTCGGTTTCATCCAGGATATTGATTTGTTTAATCAGGGTACGGGTTTCATCACACAAAAAGGGCCACTGAGCTCCCAATCCCGCCCGAAACGCTGCCTGTACCAGGGGTGGATCCACACCAATGGTTACCAACTTGCCGTAATTGACGGCTAATTCATTCTGAAATTGCACCAGTTGGGGCAGTTGTTGACGATCGCGGGGACAGAAAAAGCCCCGGTAAAAGACGACAATGAGTGGATAACCATCTGTAAATCCCAGATATTGATCCATCAATCCTGGCTGGGTGAAACTGGAAAGTCTAACAATTTCGTTTTCATGATTGGGTAGTTCAACATCCGGAAAGTGATCATTGACTTGCAGAATAGTTGTCATGGCTCAATTCACCTCACATGGTTGGACATCCCGGCATGTTTTCTCCAATCAGGAGACGGGCCAGACTGGGCAACGCCTCTCCGTAGGTGGGATGGATATGTACGGATTGTTCTAAGACCTGCCAGGTTGCACGAGCCTCCATTAAGGACAGAAACACATGTACCAATTCAGCCGTTTCGTAACCGACCAAAGTTGCCCCTAAAATCTTGTCTGTGTCTGCATCAACCACCATCCGGTAGAAGCCGAGATCATGGCCCCATTCAATGCCACGGGCAATCTGGGTCATGGGTAACGTCACGCAGCGGGCATTGATGCCTTTCCTCTGAGCTTCCTCCATCCTCATCCCCACCCGTCCAACCTGGGGTTCGGTATAAACCGCATAGCCTAGAACCCGATCGTTTCGGATGCGATTTTCACCGCAGAGAATGGCCTTCAACCGCCGATAGTCTTCCCAGGAAACATGGGTAAAGGCCGGTTGCTTCGCTACATCCCCGATCGCGTAGATTCCTTCACAGGTTGTTTGAAATTGATCATCTATCTGGACAAACCCGTGTTCGTCTAACGCTACACCCGATGCATCTACATGGAGCGCACTCGTGTTGGGTTGCCGCCCGATCGCAATCATCAAGGCTTCGCCCTGAAGTTCCTGGCCATGATCCAGCTTCAGCGTAAATCGATCATCGGTGTGAATCACTTCCTTGACGTTGACCTGGAAATGAAGCTGAATTCCATCTCGCTGAAATGCTTCTACCAACGTTTGGCTGACTTCCGGTTCTTCTTGAGCAAGAATGCGATCGCCCCGGGCAATGACGTGGGTTTCACTGCCTAATCGAGCTAATCCCTGGCCCAATTCCAGCCCAATGTACCCTGCCCCCATCACCAATAATCGGGGTGGTAGCTCGGTCAAATCGAAGAAATTGCGATTGGTGAGGTAAGGACTGTTTGCCAGACCGGGAATATCCGGGATCAGGGCAGAAGTCCCCGTGTTGATCACGATGATGGGAGCCTGAACGGTCACGTCATCGCCGGTCACCGTCCGTTCTGCGGAGAAAGCGGCTGATGCCCGTACTACTTGTACTCCCGCATTCTCTAAACGCCTGCGGACGCCCTGGTTAAAGCGATCGCGAATCTGGCGAACACGCACCATCACCGCTGGAAAATCGACTTCGACCTGGGCATGAATGCCTAATGCGCTCGCTTGACGGGCACGACCAGCAGCATGAGCCGCCGCTAAAAAAGCTTTTGAGGGAGTACAACCATAATTGACACAGCTACCCCCCAAGGCATCTCGTTCAAAGAGGACAACTTTACGTCCTGCTTTGGCAAAATCAGTGGCCAGTGGAATTCCACCCTGCCCGCTGCCAATCACAATTACATCTGCTGTTTCCATGAGTTTCTTTATCCTCTTCTCCCGGAAGGATCTACGCTATCCTTCATCCAAAGACCAGCTGAGTGTCAAAACCAATTTATTCAGGCTAGATGAAAATTTGGTATGGTTCAAGGCAGCAGGGTGGAGGGGAACCCTTTTGCCCAAGGGGCTAAGGTATTTTTACTATTGCTACCAGGGGTTCTAGTTTTTTAGGCTTTCCCAAAAGTGTTAGCCTTATTTCGTTACTACCAATACGCTAGGTAAAGATGCAGTGTTATATTAATCCGTCATTCACCCAACTATGTCTCCATTTGTTGGTAACTTCCCGGGAAACATGAGGTGAGCAGGACATCAATTTTAGGCAAACAGTTTTTCAACCGTGATCGCACCCAGGCAACCAGATCTTGGCTATCCTTGCTCATATCCAATAAGCCCAAATCTTGCAGTTTTTGACGCACAGGGGAATAGAAATCTTTTTCACTGGCCATTTCCTGAGCCAGTACATCGGCCAAATAAGGGTTGGAGCGTAAAAGGTTTTCCAGGTTTTTTTTGGGAATCACAAACAGCGTGGCAGGTTCTAATGCACGGATGTTAATAAGGTAGGGGACTCCTAGCATAACTGGCACTTCGCCAAACAAGTCGCCCACCTGATAGATTTTAATTCGCCGATTCAACTTCATTGAAAAAGATTCTACACTACCCGCTAGAACAATATAAACCGCATCGCCTATTTCACCTTCGTTGTATAAAATTTCTGATTCGGCCAGCATTTTGCGATGGAAGCGTAACAAAACGTTTGCTGAAGCTAAATAGGGCTTCCTGAAAAAGTCTGCAGAGCAAATCTAGTGGCCACACAGCTTGCACAGTAGGAGTTTCATCGCTTGGTTCCCAAATTTACCCAGCGATTTCCCACGGAAGTGCAAGGATTTTGAGCCTGTAGATGCTAAAACCTTGCACTTGGTTGATCAAAAAAAGCTTGAAACTCTTATCTAATCTACCTTCTGTTTTTTTCAGGAAGCCCTAAATATGTCTTGAAGAAGCATGATTATTGAGAATAGATTACTACACTTCAACTGTTTCAGCTTACACCATTCTCAATAATCAATTGCTCTGAAAATAGACTTTCATCCTTTGGGGTGCTGAAACCTCAGCATGGACGATTGGTATCAAAGAGAAACAGTAACAGCAAACATTTTGTTAGGCTTCTAGTTTTCTTCATCTTCGACCACTAAAAGATGCATAGTATTTTACTTACCTGTATCTAGGAAATAGGCTTCTAAGAGTTATAGACCATGAACGGCATGCACCACCCGAAAAATATTGTTTTTCTTGAGAATGGCCATCGCAGGGTGTGTAAGCGTCCATGAATACAGGCTAATGAAGAATTATGAACTGAGCATGAAACATCAGGTCCGAGTTATAAGGTGCTGCTGCTCCCGTTTCTCATCTCTTATTCGTCGATGCTCACGCCAATGCTGAAAGGCTACTTCGTATTTTTCTCCCTTTAATTGATAAGTCTGCAAAGCCTGGATCAGCAAGCCCAATCCCCAACCTAATAGAGGATACAAAGCCCACGAAATGGTTTGTTCGGTCACTAGATTCAAGAGTAATAAGAACGTGTTGACGGCCAGATAAGAAAAGAAATGGGACTTCACTCCTTCTCGCAAAGCAGCATCAAATTCTTTCCGTTCTTGAATTTCTTCTCGTTGAGCTAACCACTCCTGTTCTGCTATCTGGAGATTATCTTCAGATATTCCCAATTCAGAAGCCATTTCCAGGAGTTGCTCACGAGAAAACTCCCCTTCTTGTTTGCGCGTCATCGCACTTTGAAGAATCTGCTGTACATCATCTGAACGATAAGAATCAGTCATAGGATGAACCACCTTCTATCGTGTTCAAGTTCTGCGAACTTAAGAAAATTACATCCAATTCAGTACTCTGTACCTTAGTGATACATCTGCAAAACAAGTTCGGAGAAGGGGCTTTATATAAAAAAACTATTAATTAATATATTGGGCAAGCTATAAGTATCCGACATTCTGCATTTCTTAACACCAATCTGGGAATTAAAGGCCAAAAACGGCTGTGTCTCTTTCTCAGTATGTGTTATAGCACCATTACGAGACATTGTAGCTTGCAAAGGATCATGTCGTTGTTGTCAATAAAAAAACACCTATTGAGAATCAACTGTAGACCTAATCCCTGAAATGGCGGTTTTTCGTGAAAATACTTCTGACAATGTTAAGAAGTGCGAAATGTGGAGTGTAGAACTTTTTCCAGCCTTATGATTGCCTGCTGTCGCTTAACTTTATCCATGCGGTCAAGGTTTTGTAACTTCCACTGGATGGCAGGCAGCCGCTCCACCTCTGGCAAGGGAAATTTGCTCCAATCAGCCTTGCCCTGCTTCACTGCTAGTAAAAACTGCTTATCCTCGTCACTCAGCATCTGCCGCACCTGTTTGACCATTTGGCGGCGCGTATCTTCAAGTTCCTTAAGGCTTACAGGTTCCCGTGTCATACCTACAAATTCCGCATTATAGGCGAACCTAAGCTCCTGCATCCTAGGCGCAAGCAACTCCGACATCGGTCGGTTATGTCCTAGTAAGTAGACCAGAAAAGCGTCTTTTAAGCGATAACCCAACCCCTCATTTGCTAGCAAAAACCGTACATCGAAAAAATCTCGTGGGTGTTGACGGTCAAGAGCCGCACACAGCTTGCCTGCATACAAATCCTCAAAGCTAAGCAATTGCATTTTCACATACCCAAATTCTGCTTGCACGCAGTCGGCCACCTCATGGACCTGGGGCGGATAGACACTACCGCGTAGCACGGGTGTTACTTCGATTTTTACCGTAGTTTCACCCTGCGCCACCACAAGCTTGATGCACTTATTAGTGCCTTTGAGGAACTGTGCCCGTACCATACAGCCCGGAACTGACTTCTCTATTGCAACACCAATCTTCGCCAATGCCTCATCAATGGCGGCAAGGCTGGTGTCACGATCCTGCACTCGCAGATAGGCAAGATCGATATCCACCGACAGTCGCGGCATATTGCGTATGAACAGGTTGAGCGCGGTGCCACCTTTGAGTGCAAAACACTCCTGCTTGGCCACCTGAGGTAATAGGCTCACTAGGAGACGGACCTGCTCAGAAAAAGGGTTCTCCTGTTCCATTCGCCATCTCTTTAGGTACTGTGATTTGAAATCGCTTGTCGAGTGCACCACCCTTAATGATCATGCGCTTGCCGCTGCCCAGGTCTACGCCCTGGGGGTTAAGTACGTGCCGCCAACTATAGTCATGGCGGGTACTGAACCAGAGAAAGAGCCGTTTGGCCTTGATCTGAGTACAGGCCAGTAACAGTTCTCTGATCAGGTCAGGCCGCAAGGTAGACGCTGATTCGAAAAATTTATCTGCTACCTCAAAGTCTGCTGAAGTGCTCACATCTGCCAGTAGCTCCAACAGTGCCAATTCTGGAGTGCTGTAGCGGATGAGCCAGTCCCAATGTCCAAAGGTCCAGGTAGTCACGGCACTCTTGGGCATTTGTTTAAACAGCTTTAGACGATGGTACTCAAACTGGTACGGAGCCTTCAGCTTCTCTATCCAGCTCGGTAGTTTGTCTCCGTATAACGCGATCCGCTTTACCCCCTGCATTGGGAGGTAATGGGCCAGCCCTTTCAACTCAAGCGCACTGCGCCCACCTACATGCACGGCATAACCCAGCTCCTGCAAAGAGTAGACGATATGCTCCCACTTCAGCGGCGGTCCTGGTCGGCGATAAGTTCCCCGTGTCATCGTCTGTAAAGCTTTGGACCGCAAGTAAGAATCCACCCGTGGACGGTCAAATCCCCGCGCCTTCAGCCAAGCGCGATCCACTACCTGTCCTTCCGGGAGGCAGCTTTCTATGGAACTACCGGTACTGAGCATTGGTTTAATAAGCAATGATTTTGCATAACCTGATTATGCATTTTTTTCATTCTGTAAACCAGGCTTGAGTTTACTGCTCTCTCTGGCTTATGGCACCGATCCTGACGGAATTGGGCCATTTGGATCTAAACAGCTTACGGGATTATAAGCCTACGGGATGCGCAATGAGCTGGGAAGTGTAAAGCCAGAACTGGGACTGTGAAGGAGCTTCCCTGGGATTTGGCAATAGAAAATGAC
>JBAUTA010001264.1:0-8369 GCA_049581985.1 Kovacikia sp. | reverse complement strand
AACCGTGGATGATGCACGTCATACAGGGGGTCATTTATAAAGAGATCTCTCCGGCTATCTCCTTTTTTGATAAAGAGAAAGGTGTTTTGGATATACCAGGGTTCCAGCTCATTGCGAAACCAGAAGGGAGTTCTAAAGATGTCTAAACACTCGTAATTTCTAATTCGAAAAAGTTTAATCCAATAGCTCTGATTCTGCTCATTAATATGTCCCTGACCTCCCTGATGTTTCATGGCGGCCCCAAACATAACTAAATTGGCAGTCTGACAAATATCTCCGATAAAAGAATCTGCTCGTTCCAGGGATAAATGCTCTGCGACTTCCAGGCTCATGGCCAGATCAAATTTTTGTTCTGTCTTGTAGGACTTTTGCATGTCATGGAAGGTGTAATTAAGGTTGGAATTCTGAACCTTAGGCTTGACCCATTCCCCTTCTATTGCCTGCAAATGCTCGACTCCAAGCTCCTGAGCTGCCTGTAACCAGGTTCCCAGCCCTGCCCCAAAGTCTATCAGGGAATTCGGTTTGTAGAAGTTAAAGAGATATTTGAAAAATGCTTGGGCTGTTTTATACGACCCCGGAGATTGATGCAGGTAAAAGGCATTGTCATAAATTTCCTTTGGAATCAGAGCTAATATTTCCTTCGCTTCCTGACAATCGGGTAGATAAACCAGGATTGTATTGCAAAGACTTTCCGCCTCTTTATATTGACCACTCTGATAGAAATTATTGGCGGCCTGAATTGCTTCAGGCAATGTCAATGTATTCATAATTTGGGGGCGTGTAAAATGATGGATTTTGCTGGGAAATTTATGGGGCTAGCTGCATAACTGAAAATTACTATCGCGATCCGATTGGGATTGGGAAAGGAGCAGGTAAAAATATTCCAGGAAATTCAATGAGTAAATTGATACATCTAACACGCAAACTCTTAAACCAGGACATTAACTTAAACCAAGACATTAAAAGTAGTTATCCCAGCTTGTTATTGAGATTATCCAAATCAATCAATAATACCAATTTAAAAAACCAATTTGAAAGATAAGAGGTGTAGATAGGGGTGGGGGGCTTACCCCCAACCAGGGGTTCCACCGTTCGACTAAACGCTCATGGCGCAGGTCCCTGTCCCCCTATCCATCGGTCATGTTTGCTTTTGAATTGAGCTTAAGGGATGGGGACAAAATAAAACCCAGAAGCTGTAGGAGCTTAATCTTCGGGTGAAACTCTGGGCGATGACCGAAAGCATCCTGCCGAATACTCAGTCCTGACGATTGGAGTTATCGATGTTATTTAATTCGCGATCCTAGGTAACCTCAATCAAGATAACAACCCAACAAGATAACGACCCCAAAAATCGGGAATGCTAATTAGTGATAGAGCCATAGCCCTAATGATTAGGACAGGGTGCCGGGGTGGAATCCCTAACTGGGGGCAACGCTCCCATTCCCCCTTAATCCTCTGTTCTGATCAAAACGGTGACCGCTATAGTTGCCAAATAGAAGTGGTATGAGCATCCCCCTCATGGCGAATTCCCCTAAGCCCCTGAAGATCGCCCTGCAACACCAGCAAGAAGGACGAATTGAGGAAGCGGCCCAGGTCTACCGACAAATTCTGGAACACCAGCCAGACTCGATTGATGCGCTCAATTTGTTAGGCGCACTGGTTTACCAGCAGGGCAAGTTTCAGGAAGCCGTCACCTGTTTTGAGCAAGTCCTCAGCTTGCAACCCAATAATCCCGATTCCTATAACAGTTTGGGCATTGTGTTAAAGGGACAGGGAAAGGCTGAGGAAGCAGTAAGCTATTACCGCCAAGCTTTAGCGCTGCGTCCCAACCATCCAGAGGTGCATAACAATTTGGGGAATGCGCTGCGGGAATTGGGGCAGGTGGAGGCGGCGATCGCGGCCTACGAGCAAGCCCTGACCCTCAAGCCTGCCTATCCCGAAGCCCTCAACAACCTGGGAGCCATGCTCAAGCACCAGGGCAACTTTGAGGCAGCGATCGAACACTATCGGCAGGCGATCGCCCTCAAACCCAATTACCTGGAGGCATACCAGAATTTGGGAGTAGCCTTGCAGCGGCAGGGTGATCTGGCAGCGGCAGTTCAGGTGTTTCAACAGGGGGTAGCGCTGCAACCCAATCATCCAGAGATCCATAACAGCCTGGGAAATGTGTTGCAGCAGCAGGGCAACTTTGAGGCGGCGATCGCGCACCATCGGCAAGCAATCGCTTTGCAACCCGACTATCCAGAGGCCCACCACGGTCTGGCAAATGCGTGGCAGCAGCAGGGTCAGTTGGAGGAAGCAGTTGCCCAATATCAGCAGGCGCTAGCTTTGCGACCCAACTATCCTGAAGCCTGTAGCAACCTGGGGAATGCGTTACAGGAACAGGGCCATCTGGCAGCGGCGATCGTCCAATACCAGCGGGCGTTAGAACTTCGGCCTGACTTTGCTGAAGCCTTGAGCAATCTGGGTTCTATTTTGAAGCAGCAGCGGCAGTTTGAGGACGCCATCGCCCACTTCCAGCAAGCGATCGCGTTGCGACCAGACTACGCCGAAGTCCACAACAACCTGGGCAATGTTTATCAGGAGCAGGGCCAGATTGAAGCCGCGATCGGCTGTTATCGGACAGCACTTTCCATTCGTCCTGGTTTTTCCGAAATTCATAGCAACCTGGGCAATATGCTCCAGCAGATCGGCGAATTTGAGCAGGCATTCGATCATTTTCGGCAGGCGATCGCAGCCCAACCCGACAATGCCGGAGCCTACAACAACCTGGGCATCGCCCTGCGAAATCACGATCAGATTGAGGCATCGTTGGCTGCCTATGAGCGGGCGATCGGCCTCAATTCAGAATTTGTCGAAGCCTACTGGAACCGGGCACTGACCCATTTACTAAAGGGGGACTTAGCGCAGGGCTTTGCGGGCTATGAATGGCGGCTGCGCTGGAGCCGATTTCAGCGCCAGAACCCAACCCGTTCCTATGCCCAACCGCGCTGGGACGGTTCCCCCCTGGAAGGCAAAACGATCTTTCTATATGCCGAGCAAGGCATGGGCGACACCCTTCAATTTGTCCGCTATGCGCCTATCCTGGCCCAAGGTGGGGGGACTGTGATCGTTGAGTCTCAACCCGCTTTGGTTAACCTGCTAGCCACCGTCCCTGGCATTCAGCAAGTCATCCCCTTCGGCAGTGCTTCCCCCCGCTTTGATGTCCACGCTCCCCTGATGAGCCTACCCCATATTCTGGGAACCACCCTGGAAACAATTCTGGCTCCAATCCCCTATCTGGGGAACGGGGGACGGAAGAACGGGGGCGAAACCGTAGAGTGCCAAAAGCAGAGAACCACCCTCCCCCACCCCCCAGCCCTTAAAGTCGGTATCGTCTGGTCCGGCAATCCCGAAAATCCCTACAACCGTGCCCGCACCTGTCCGCTAGAACTGCTGCTGCGTCTGGCAGATTTGCCGGGTATTTGCCTCTATAGTCTGCAAAAGGATCTGCCACCTGCCGATCGGGCACAGTTGCAGGCGCATCCTGAAGTACAGGATAGGCGAGCGGACCTAACCGATTTTATAGCGACGGCTGCAATCATTGAGCAGCTTGATCTGGTGATTTCGGTTGATACGGCAGTGGCCCATCTGGCAGGCGCTTTAGGTAAACCTGTGTGGCTGTTGTTGCCTTCCACTCCGGATTGGCGCTGGCTATTGGACCGGGAAGATAGCCCCTGGTATCCGACGATGCGACTGTTCCGTCAGTCCTCCTTTGGGGATTGGGTGGGCGTGATGGAACGGGTGAGGCAGGCTTTGCAGACAAAGGAAGAGGGGGGAGGAGGGAGCGGGCAATCAGAACCAGCAGACCCTTTAAGGAGATTTCTAGCAAACAAAATACGCGGAGGGGCAGGTTTGGCACTCAAGCAAACGGCTGAATGCCAAGACTCTGGCCAAACCTGTGCCTACCAATCCGGTCCATTCTTGCCTGGAAATCTTCTAAGCCAAAATTCAACCCTCAACCCCCAAAAGTTTCCCCCTACTGCTTCTACCCCTTCTGCTCCTTCTCCCCTCCCTTTGCCGGAGGAACTGAAGGTCGCAATTCGATATCACGCAGCAGGGCAATTTAGGGAGGCGGAACAGGTTTGCCATCAGATCTTGCAGCACCAGGACTTGCAACACCGGGTCTTGCAGCACCAGGCTCATCCGGAAGTTTGGCATCTGTTGGGGTTAATTGCCCATCAGGAGCGTCGCCTGGAAGCAGCGATCGCCCACTACCAGAAGGTTTTGACGTTAAATCCGGAACACTGGGACACCCACAACAATCTGGCAGTTGCGCTCCATGAGCAAAACCGACTGGATGAGGCGATCGTCCATTACCAGCGGGCGATTGCTCTGAAACCCGACTATGCGGATGCCCACAATAACTATGCCAATGCGCTGCGTTCCCAAGGTCAGGCGGAGGCGGCGATCGACCATTATCGGCAGGCGATTGGGCATCGACCGAATTATCCGGATGCCCACAATAATCTGGGACTGGTGCTCTATGCCCAGGGGGAATTTGCCCAGGCTGCGGCATGCTACCGCCAGGCGATCGCCCTCAACCCAGACTACGCCCAGGCCCACAATCATTTGGGCAATGCGTTGAAAGAGTTGGGGGAATTTCACCAGGCGATCGCGCACTACCAACGGGCGATCGACCTCAATCCTAACTACGCCAAGGCATACAATAATTGGGGCAACATTTTCCGCGATCAGGGAGATTTACAAGCTGCCGTTCGCCACTACGATCAGGCAACCACGATCGAGCCAGATTTTGCCGAAGCGCACTGGAATAAGGCCCTCACCCTCCTGATCGGGGGCAACCTGCAACCAGGCTTTGCCGAGTACGAATGGCGCTGGCGCGTGAAAAATCTGCCCTCCTTCCAACCGCTGCGATCGTTCCCCACCCCCCTCTGGGATGGCGCTCCCCTGGAAGGAAAGACAATCTTTTTACACGCCGAACAGGGCATGGGGGATATCATCCAGTTCGTCCGCTACGTTCTCCTGGTCGTTGACCTGGGTGGAAAAGTGATTCTTGAGTGCCATCCCCCCTTGGTGAACTTATTCCAAACCATTCCCGGCATTCAGCAAATCGTCCCCTACGGCAGCCCTCCCCCCCGCTTCCAGGTTCACGCTCCGCTCATGAGCCTGCCCCATATTCTGGGAACCACACTGGAAACGATTCCAGCTCAAGTCCCCTATCTGGGGAACAGAGGACGAAGGACGGGAACCGGGAAGTTAGAGGGCAAAGGGCGGGACACCGCCCCCCCACCTCTGACTTCCCTCAAAGTCGGCATCGTCTGGTCCGGTAATCCCGAAAACCCCTACAACCGCACCCGCGCCTGTCCACTAGAACTGCTACTACCGCTGGCAGAGATTCCCGGTATACAACTCCATAGCCTGCAAAAGGACCTGTCCCCTGCTGATCAGGAACGGTTGCGGGCGCACCCTGAAGTGCGAAATCTGCGGGAACAACTGACTGATTTTGTCGAAACTGCCGCCCTGCTTGATCAGCTTGACTTAGTGATTTCAGTCGATACCGCCGTGACGCACCTGGCAGGCGCATTGGCTAAACCTGTGTGGCTCCTGTTGCCCTTTGCCCCCGACTGGCGCTGGTTGTTGGAGCGGCAGGATAGCCCCTGGTACCCCACCCTACGCCTGTTCCGGCAACCCACCTATGGAGATTGGGCAACGGTGATGGAACGGGTCAAAGAAGCCCTACTGGAAAAGATAGACGGTAGAAGTAGCGGCACAAACGCCAAAACCCACCGACGGAAAGGCCGGAAAAAGTCTCGCATTCAACATCCAAAATCTAAAATCCAAAATCTCTCCTCAGCCTCAACTCAACCCGCTTCCGCGCTCTCGCTCTGTCCCGCCCGCTCTCTCCCTGCTGCTCCCGCCTTCTCTTCCCCACCCATTCCCCTGCTTGAATCCGCGCTCCACCATTACCAGCGGGCAGAGTTAACTGAGGTTGAGCGGATCTGCCGTTCTATTCTGAATCACCAGCCTGATCAGGTTGAAACCTTGAATATCCTGGGCGTGATTTTGTGTCAGTCGGGTCAGGTAGAAGCTGCGATCGCCCATTTCAAGCAAGCTTTGACGGTAAAACCCGACTTTGTAGAGGGTTGGTGTAATTTGGGGAGTGCTTTGCAACAGCAGGGGAACCTGCAAGCAGCGATTCCCTACTATCAACGGGCGATCGCCCTTAATCCCGCCTGTGCCGATGCCCATTACAATCTGGCGTTGGTTTTGCAAGACCAAGATCGGCTGGAAGAAGCCCTGGAACACTGCCAGCGGGTGATTGAACTCCGACCCGATTTTGGGGATGGCTACTATAGCCAGGGATTTGTACTGCGTCGTTTGGGACGATTGGAGGCAGCGATCGCCAGCTACCAGCGCACAATTCAACTAGAGCCTGATTATCCCGAAGCGCACAAAAACCTGGGGCATGCCCTGCTCCTGACAGGTGATTTAACTCATGGGTTTGCCGAATATGAATGGCGCTGGCGGCAGAAGAACTGGTGCCCCCGCCCCTTTGCCCCGCCCCTGTGGGATGGCTCATCCCTTGGGGGCAAAACCATTCTGCTTCATGCTGAGCAGGGCATGGGAGATACCATCCAGTTCATTCGCTATGCTGCCCTGGTTAAAGATCAGGGGGGGCGAGTCGTCGTCGAGTGTCCCCCACCGCTACTGCGTCTGCTAGAAACCGCATCCGGAATTGATCAGCTAATTGTTCAGAACACCCAACTCCCTGAATTTGATACCCATGCTCCATTGCTAAGTTTGCCCTATATTCTCGGCACCAATTTAGCAACAGTCCCGGCGCAAGTGCCCTATTTGTTGAGCAGAGAGGCTGGGGCAGATTTTAAGATGGGCGTGGCTCAATGCAGGACTCGCCCTGAAACGTCACACTCCAGCTCTCTCCAGGTCGGCATTGTCTGGGCGGGCAACCCGCAGCACAAAAATAACCGCCACCGCTCCTGTGGATTGGACTGGTTTCGCCCCCTATTGGATGTACCGGCAGTTCGTTTTTTTAGCTTGCAGAAAGGGAGGGCAGCAGCGGATTTACAAGCAGCGCCAGAATTGCCAATTCAGGATTTGAGCGCCCAACTGCACGATTTCGCGGATACGGCAGCGGCGATCGCCCAACTCGATCTCGTGATTACCGTCGATACCGCTGTCGCCCATCTGGCAGGCGCACTGGGAAAACCGGTATGGACGCTACTCAGCTTCTCCCCCGACTGGCGGTGGATGCTAAACCAGGAAACCAGTCCCTGGTATCCAACCATGCGCCTATTTCGGCAACCCTATCCCGGCAGTTGGCAGAATGTCTTTGAGCGGGTGCGAGAGGGACTCATTCAAGAGGTTTGGCGGAGAGAACCTCCGCTTTAGAATCTCAAGCTTTAGAATCTCAAGCCTTAGAATCTCAAACCGAACCCAGCTTGCAGAGAGGCAGCCGTTCCCCCGCTATTGCGATAAGCATTAAAGGCGATGATGGCATTGCCAAACAAAACGGCATCACTATTCGGTAATGCGTAGTCAATCCCAGGCTGAATCACAAAGGCAGTTTGATTCCCAACGGGCGTATTACCCGAAGCATTAAACGCAGCCCCCAAGCCAACATAAACGTCGGTGCGCCAATTGACTGGAATATCATAGGACACCGTTGGCACAGCAGCGGTGCCACTCCCAATCAGAACCTGGGCGCGGGCGGAAACCGGAACCTTGAGAAACTTATACCGAAAGGCGATATTGGCAGCCGTTTCGCTATCTTCACCCACTCCGCCACTGGTAACGCCAACCGCAGCCCCAAGCCCAATGTAGCTGCCATAGGCGGCCTGTGCTCTTACAGCGGAGGAATTCGCCAACATCGAGCCAGCAGCGATCGCTACACCCCCCAGGGCAACGATTCCACCTTGCCGGAGGCGTGTTACTGGCTGACTAGAAAATAAACTTCTGAAATATTTCATCGTTTTGCTCCTTAACACCCGCACAGCAAGGGCTTACTTATGACCTAATTTAGCCGAATTCTGGAAAAGTGATCCAAATGAATTAATGGATTAGGAACTTTACTCTAAAAGGGGTATAACCGGGGTCAGGAATCAAACGAACTTTGAGCGAACCCTGCTGAAAACCGCTGTAAGAATCGCGAATCAAATCCCATCGCCAACTTCAATCGTTAGGCCAGGCCTGCGGCAGGTATACTTGCAGTCATCGTCCAGGTTTTCGCCCAAATGCTAAGCCCCTAAAGCTGATCGGGTTTATTTTGTTCCCATTCCTAAGTAGCTGGGCGCAATTAAATAAAAGATGAGTTTGGGGGTGGAGGGGGTGGAACCCCCTGCCTGGGG